>NZ_JAYGHD010000061.1:0-21551 GCF_034932245.1 Nostoc sp. UHCC 0251 | reverse complement strand
AGTCAAGTCGCTTCGCTCCAATTAAAAATTAAAAATTATTAATTAAAAATTGCAAGACGCTCGTGGACTCGCTAACGCTGCGCTATCAGTGGGGAATTATACCCCAAATTAATTAAAAATTATTATCCTTTTTAATTTTTAACTTTTAATTAAAAAAAAGTCATGGGTTTTGGCGTAATTGCTCGAAGGTATGAGCTTTTGCCATACGCACAAGATGTTCTATGGTCAGATAGCGTTCTAGTTCCGCTTCACCTTTGGCTGAAAGTGTTCCTGCTTTACTTTGTGCTAGCAAATCACTGACACGGGCTTGGAATTCTGCTGAGGGTCGGATTGCCAAAATTTGGTCTGGTGTAGGCTGACTTGCCAACAATGCAATAATCTGTTTCTCATCGAGAAAATTACCAGACTGTTCGCTCAATAACTCTTTTAGACCGCGTTCTACTATCTCTTGTAAGCGGTCTTGGAACGGCTGTAATTGCTGTCCTAGCTCCTCAGATACCTCGACAGTGATTTGCATCATCTAGCCCTGTTGTTTTTTAAATCAATCTATTAGCTATAAGTCTAGCTACAAATCAATCTATTAGTTTAATTTTATGAGTATCTAGTATAACTAGTTACTGCGATCGCACTTGTGGTTATGGGGTTGATGTAGGCGATTGCCTCCGGTTAGTGTTTGCATAATCGCCTTACAAGCTCTATTCTGTCAGACCATCAAGTTTAGCCAGTATTCTTAAGCCTTCTTTTGGGTTGCCAGTTGCAGCCATTGCTTTAAATCTTGTATGGGCATCAAATTCTGCTAAAGCTATAGTAGAAAGTTCTTCAATCAATTTATTGACACTGATGCCTTTGGCTTGAGCAAGTTCTTTCAATCTATTATGCTTATCGTCTGGTAAACGAATAGTTAAGGTTGCCATTTTTGTTTAACTCCTAATAATTTCTTCAGGTTTTAATATTGATAAGTTAGGAAATAACAATTCAGCATTTTGGAAATCTTTGACATTGTGAGTGGCAATGATTTGAGCATTTCCGGCAACCGCTAATTCAATTAAGTGATTGTCAGCTTCGTCTTTTAAATTCGGTCGCCATAGATAGTAGATATATACCCATTGACTGACGCTCATGAATGATGCTAGTAAAGCCAAAATTTCTTCACTCGTTAATGGGCATTTGACGATGATTTCTGAGCGATGAATGACTGACTCATACTCCAAAAACAAAGCATTTCCCATCAAAGGCTGATATTCTCCTTTTAAACAGCGTCGAATGAGTTCTCTACTGGAACCTTGAGAGCTAATCAGCGCACTAATAAAAACGCTGGTATCAACTACAATTTTAATCGCCATGTAAAAATGGTAGCATATACGCTGTCATTAACGTTCTAGCTAAAAGACTTAAAAGCGATCGCACTTCTGGTGATGAGGTTAATGTAGGCGATCGCACTCTGAGCAATTGTGTCAAATGAGCGATGTCTACGACGGGCTATGCCTATGCATTTATAACGATGGAGTTAATGCAAGCGATCGCTCTTGTTTGCTTACGAAAGCTTTAAGTTGAAATTAACTTGCTAAAGTTGCATTGTGTAAATAAGGGAAAGTACGCAAACTGTAATTATGTAACAACTAAAGGTTAAGGAAAATACCAATGCTCAATCTTAGAAAACCAAGCCTGCACATAGGTTTAATGATTCTTGCTTTTTGTGGTTTAGCTTTGGATACGGGTTCTTCTAGCAAAGCTTTTGCCTCAATCTCAAACTCTGTTAGTTATCCGGAGATTACCAACTCTTCTGTGCTTAGATTTGACACTTTATCAACTAATTCTCCAACCCAGTTAGCTAGCAAGGGCAGAGGTGTAAGACCATATCCACCAGGAAGCTATACTCAGTCTTGTAGAAATATAAAAACTCGATTTTTTGCTAGCAGAGAGACTCTCTTGGAAGCAGATTGCCGAAATAAAAGTGGTAAATTGATAAATACAAAATTAATGAATTATCATCGTTGCCAATCGGGTACGATTAGTAACGCGAACGGAAGATTAGTTTGCCGAAGATAACAAAAAGTAACTTGCTGATTTGCAAAGCTTATTCTAGCTAAGTTATATAAACATCATTAATTACACAGTGTCATTGCACTTCTGATAATGGGATTGATTGAGGTGATCCCACTCTGAGCAACTGTGTCTAATGAGCGATTTTCAATAATTTAGCTAAATCAAAAAACCTTAGATTGTCATAAAAGGTGGAATTGAATATGCAAGCAGTTCAAAGATTCCTGATAGTATGTACTCTGGTATTTGGTGGAGTAACTATTGCTGCAATAGCAAAAGGTGCAGACTTGAAAGTTGCTGCTTCTGCTGGTGCTGCCACAGTAACGATGGGAGTAGGAGCAGGAGCGATAAAACCTTAATTATCTCTTTCTTAAATGTCGCCAATAAAAGTTTTAACCTCTGATCCTTTGTATTTTCAAAAAATTAAAACAGGAAAAATCTAATGCTAAATAGGTAATTAATGTAAATAGGCGATCGCCCTCTTACCAATCGTATTAAAGAAGCGATCGCCTACAATAAAACCTACCCCACACCTTCCACAGCCCCTAAAGCCAAAAGAGCCGATCGCTGCGCTGCTGTTAACCCAGTCACCCCCCTAATGTTCATCCCTTCATAAAGGCGATCTACCTTCAGGGTTTTCATGCATTCACCTGTTGCTACATCCCAAAGCTTAATTACATCATCTTGACTAGTACTGGCTAAGATATTACTTAGAGAATTAAAGCTAACCGAGCATACTCCACTAGTATGACTGTGTAACACTCTTACACAGGTAAAGTTACTAAGATCCCATAAGCGAATTGTTTGGTCAGAACTGGCAGATGCCAAGGTACAACCATCAGGGCTAAAACTAGCTGACCATACACCAGCAGTATGTCCCTGCAACACTTTTATGCAAGTAAAGTTACTGCTATCCCATAATCGAATTGAGCCATCAAGACTGGCACTAGCGAGTATTTTACCATCTGGACTAAAACTCACTGACCAGACTCCATCAGCATGACCAGGCAAAGTTGCTATAGATTTACCTTCACCCACATCCCACAATTTAACCAAGCAGTCTCCACTACCTGTAGCTAAAGTGTTGCCATCTGGACTAAAGCTAACTGACCAGATTGCATCCGTGTGACCTTCTAGGTTTTTTATACATTTACGCTTGTGAATATCCCACAGCTTCACACTCATGTCCCTACTAGCACTAGCCAAGGTTTGACCATCTGGGCTAAAGGTAACTGATGTTACTCCACCGCTATGGTCGTTAATGGTTGTAATACAATGACCAGAAATAACATCCCAAAGTTTAATACTTTTGTCATCACTGCCACTTGCTAGTAAAAAACCATTAGGACTAAAGCGAATTGACCATACCCAATCTGTGTGACTTTGGAAAATTTTAGTACAGTATCCAGACGCAATATCCCATAGCCGAACCAAAGCATCAAAACCACCTGTCGCTAATATACAATCATTAGCGTTAAAACTGACCGAATGTGCCCCACTGAAATGACCCTGTAAAATTCTCACACACAGACCTTTACTTACATCCCACAAACGTACACTCGCATCACTACTGGCACTAACTAAGGTTTGATTATCTGAACTAAACGTGACGGAGAAAACGTTACTGCTATGTCCGTGGAAAATTTTAATGCACGTACCTTGTTGCACGCTCCACAACCTTACACTAGAGTCATTACTAGATGTAGCTATAGTTTGACCATCTGAACTAAAGCTAACTGACCACACCCAATCTTTATGACCGTGGAATGTATTACTGCAAGTACCTTTGCTCACATCCCATAACCGAACAGAGTGGTCACTACTGCCACTGGCAATAGTTTTACCATCTGGACTGAAGCGAACCGACCATACTCTGCCAGTATGACCTTGCAAAGTTTTTATACAGATACCTGTACTGGCATTCCATAAGCGAATATCATAATCTAGACTACCACTTGCCAGGCTAGAACTATCAGGATTAAACCTGACTGAACATACCGCACTAGTATGACCATGCAGTGTTTTGAGACACTTACCTAGACGGACATTCCACAATCGAATTGAAGTGTCTTGACTACCACTTACTAGAGTTTGTCCATCTGGACTGAAGCTGACAGAACACACAATATCTGTGTGCTTATCTAAAATTTTTAGGCAATTTCCTGTTTGTGTATCCCACAATTTAATTAATCCATCATGACCACCACTTGCCAGGGTTTGCCCATCTGGACTAAAAGTAACTGTCCAAACCCAACCTTCATGTCCTTTAAATGTCAACAAGTTTTTTCCATCCGCTACTTGCCACAAATGAATTTGCCCACTTATATCACCCGTAGCCAACAGTTTTCCATCTGGACTCAAGGCAAGTGAATAAATACTCTTCAAGCTTTTAGCAAATACAGACTTATCAAAAGCAGTATTTTGGAAATTAACTTCAGCTAAATTGACACACTGTAAGTCCGCTTGCCAAATGTTCAAATTTGAGAAGTCATACCCCTGTAAATTTACTTGCAAATGCGCTAACAAGTTGAGGACATTGCCTCCCGCATATCCTGCTAATAGTGCAGGTTGATGCCTTTGCTGTTCTATTACATCCTGCAACAACATTACTAACTTTTGTTGATTGCCCAACTCTATTAACAATTGCTCTAACAAAGGTTGCACAATTAATTGCTTTTGTGTTTCCCTAATATAATCTTTGCTTATTGCTTTGATTAAAGCATGGGTTTGAAATAAGCGTAAACGGACAGTCTTTTCTCTTACTAATTCTAGACAAACTTGTTCAACCAATCGCTGTGTGGCATATTCCATCACAACTGGTTGCAGGAAGAAATGCTCGTCGCTTTTTTCAATTAAAGAACGTTGTAATAAGGATTTAATTGCTTGCGGTAACTTACCTTTAGAAGAAGATGTCATGACATCAGCAGCTAATTCAGCAATGGATACTGGCTCTCGATTAATTGCCAGCCAGTACATCACCTCTTCTTCTACCGCAGACAAACGCTGGAACTGCCGTTCTAACAAATCTCGGATGTCCTCAAAAATTAGTATTCCCTGTTCCATATACTCTAAAACCGGGGCAATTCTACTGTTGAAAAGCTCTTGAGTTCCGGCTGCGACCATTTTTAGTGCAAGGGGATTACCACTATAATGGTTGATGAGTACTTGCCATTCTTGTTCTGTACCCGTGAATTGTCCTTTTTGATGGAATAAATCTTGTCCTTCAGCAGAATTTAATCCCTTTAATCGGAGCGATCGCACTTCTGTTCTGTCTCCTTCTAACGGTACAATTTCTCTGGGTTTTTCTCTAGAAGTGAACAGAACGCAACTTTTATGAGGTACTTCGCTAACGCGCTTGAGTAATTGACCATATCCCTCGTAACCAGGACGATATTGCCCTGCTTGCCCACCAGAGAGAATTGTCTCAACATTGTCTAAAATCAGCAGACATCGGTTTGATTGCAAACATTCCATTAGCTTCGATACTTTGCCATCAAAGCTTTCGGGTATTACCATCTCCTTTCGCAACGCCGACAGCAAAAATTGCAGGATGTTGGTTATTTTCTCCTCTACTGGTGGTGCATTTTGCAGGCTTCGCCACACCACTACCTCAAATTCTGCTTGAATTTGCAGCCCCAACTTCACCGCTAAAGTGCTTTTGCCAATACCACCAATTCCCAGCAGTCCAACTAAACGACACCGTTCTTCTAATATCCACTGTCGTAGCTGCAATAATTCTTCACCGCGACCAAAAAACACAGATACATCCGGTGCTTCTTGCCAGTCATACTGTGGGTTTGCTTGTCGAGTTTCTAGTTCCTCTAAGGTCGAGTTAGGGCGGGTATAATCGCTTTGAGATAACTCCAGCCCAAAGGCAGCGAAGGCAAACTGCAAGGAACTTTTATCTACAGGTTCCAAACGTGCCAAAATTCTAGATATAGTGTGTAGAGCTAAATGAGTGCGATCGCTCAGTTCTTCTAAAGAAAAGCTATCTCCACCATTCTCATTAAATTCTACTTGAGTTTTGGCATCTCGAAATTTCTCCCAGCCTTGAAGGGTAAGGATTACACCCCGTCTACGTTTGCTTGGTTGTTTCATCAACGTCACCTAAAACTGAGTAGATGCATCTCCTCTCCATAGAGGAAATTCTCAAAGGAAAATAGAAGTTATTATTACGTCTTGTGTCAGTGCTGACTTCTATTTATCATAGACCCATGTATTAATACCGTTCGGTTAAGGAATTTTTTGGTTGAGGCAGGCTGCTCTTAAGCAGGGAGAGAAGAATTACTCAACAAGAATCCTCTTTCCTCAAGAGCCTCCCCTACCTCCCCTGCTTATCCAAACCGAATCGTATTGACCGCAGAGAATAGAGAGATAAGGGATAAATGCTTAACTGAAATGTATTGCACCATTAGGCTGAAGCACCTGAAGTCCTTCAACTACCAGCCCCAGCAGTGTCAGCAGATATAATAGTCCAATACAGTTCAGATAAGACCAAAACACTTGTAGAGACGGCGATTTATCGCGTCTTGAAAATCCACATTTTTGTACAATTAGCCCTTAACCCAAGCGTATTGAGATATAGTCCCTGAGCAATGGTGCTGTTTCTCCCACCGTAGGTAATTGCATCAGTTAAATACAGCAGTTTGCTTTTTAAGTGAGGTAAA
This sequence comes from Nostoc sp. UHCC 0251, assembly GCF_034932245.1. Taxonomy (NCBI): domain Bacteria; kingdom Bacillati; phylum Cyanobacteriota; class Cyanophyceae; order Nostocales; family Nostocaceae; genus Nostoc; species Nostoc sp. UHCC 0251. The sequence goes on along the minus strand of NZ_JAYGHD010000061.1, from coordinate 14,841 downwards.
CAATGCAGTACTTACGCATCAGGTATAAAGATTTTCTGCATTCTCGCTTAAAACCGAAGTAGTTAGTGTTGTATTCGCTACAGTTACCAAAATTGAAACAGTGATGAGATCCCAAGCTGCTCAAGACTATTCTAGATCAGTGGAAACTTCAAATGTCAGCAACCTCGTCTTTAAAGACAAGGCTTCTACATATCCCACGTTTTGAACCGATACATAAATTTAGTGTCAGGATTTAGCCATGTCTTACCCGATTCCGTCCAAAATGTGGCAGCGAGTTAGTATTGTAATACTGTTGTTATTGATACCCTCAGTAGGAATTGCGATTTTACGTCAGTCTGTTATGGTTGCAGTTCCAGCCAATCAGACTCCTCCTAGTTCTACTCCAGCAACCTCTATTCTACCTAATAACCCTGACTACCAAGCACTCCAGGCATTAGTACAACAGTATAGTTGCGTCGTCCCAGTCCAAAACTTTGGCACTCTTCCTATAACCCGGACTGAGTTTGCCACAATCTTGAATGCCTGTGTAAATCGGAGCAATGAGCTAATAGCAACTGACTCCAAGATAGTTAACCAAGCAGATATGACAACCCTGCAACGCTTGCAGTCTGAATTTGCACCGGAGTTAGCAATCCTAAAAAATCCGATAGATGAATTGGCAGTTCCTAGGGCCATTACTCCAACTCAGACTACCAGAGAACGTACTCAAGCCGAGTCTACCCGGAAGACTCAATCCCCCACACAGATGCCCCAACTCCCTAGTAGTCCGTCTGGCTCATCTGTGCAGGATCAAGTTTTTAACCGTGCAAGTATGCCTAAAATCCAAGCTGGTAGCAGTTTTGGAAGGGTTGCCCCGGAAGCTCAAACAGGTAGCAGATTCAATACAGAAAACTACAACCGGATTGAGGATAATCCCTTTCATCGCGTCGGTAATGAACCCCTTTCCACCTTTTCCATTGATGTAGATACCGCATCATACAGCAACGTGCGACGGTTTATTACTCAAGGGGAATTACCACCTAAGGATGCGGTGCGAATTGAAGAACTAATCAACTATTTTACCTACAATTATCCCCAGCCAAAAGGCGAACGCCCTTTTTCTGTCACCACTGAAGTTGCTGCTGCTCCCTGGAATCCACAACACAAGTTGGTACATGTGGGTTTGCAAGGTAAACGCCTAGAAAGCGAAACTTTACCACCCAGCAACCTAGTATTTTTGATTGATGTCTCCGGTTCTATGGATGACCCCAACAAATTACCCTTGGTACAACAGTCTCTGAAATTGCTGGTGAATAAACTGCGTCCTGAAGACCGGGTAAGTTTGGTAACTTATGCTGGGAATGCTGGACTGGTGTTATCTGCTACTCCTGGTAGTCAGAAATCAACAATTCTGGCGGCGATTGACCGCTTGCAGGCTGGAGGCTCGACTGCTGGTGGTCAGGGCATCGAACTAGCTTACAAGATAGCCAAACAAAGCTTTCTCAAGTCTGGTAATAACCGAGTAATTTTAGCTACCGATGGAGATTTTAACGTTGGGGTTTCTAGTGATGCCGAACTGACGCGATTAATTGAACAGAAGCGAGAGCAAGGAATTTTTCTGACGGTGTTGGGATTTGGCACAGGTAACTATAAAGATGGAAAAATGGAGCAACTGGCTGATAAGGGTAACGGCAACTATGCTTACATCGATACCTTATTGGAAGCCAAAAAGGTTTTAGTTAATGACTTGAGGGGAACTCTGTTCACTATTGCCAAGGATGTAAAAATTCAGGTGGAATTTAATCCGGCGAAAGTTCAGGCATATCGCTTGATTGGCTACGAAAACCGCCTGCTGCAAAACCAGGATTTCAATGACGATAAGAAAGATGCAGGGGATATTGGGGCTGGTCATTCTGTGACAGCGCTTTATGAAATAATTCCCACCGGCACGAAGAGCGATGTGAAACTGCCGGAAGTAGACCCTTTACGTTATCAACGTTCTGGTGTCACTCCTCCAAATGCTGGCAGCAATGAATTGATGCAGGTGAAACTGCGCTATAAATTGCCTCAAGACAGCACCAGTCAACTAATTACCCAAACCATCCAAGATGATGATTTGAGAACTGACCAGATACCCTCTACAAACCTGAGATTTGCGGCTGCGGTAGCTACCTTTGGGATGGTGCTGCGTGACTCTGAGTATAAGGGGAATGCTAACTATGATTTGGTGATGAGATTGGCAACCCAGGCGATGGGGGAAGACCAGGAGGGTTATCGGGGTGAGTTTATTCAGCTGGTGGAACAATCTAGGGGGTTGATTCCCAAGGAATAATTTGGATTGAAATACAGTCCCTACCACTTTCCCAATACTGCTGCAATTTCTGTAAACTTAACAAAGGCGATCGCAACTCAAATGTTTCTATTTAATTTCCCTAGCGATTTGATTTCTGAAAAAACTCCGTACAACTAAAAAGCCTTCTTGCCTATTGCCTAACTCAGGCGGATGCCTCCCCTAAGATCATAAAGTTTTGCACCTGACTAAATCCGCTTTCCTGAGTCGGTAATTCTGCAATCATTTTGCAGTAGAATTAATCGTCTAGATAAGAGGAGGGCTTTTAGATGACTAAGGTCATCATTGTGCGCCACGGTCAAAGCGGTTATAACACCGAGCGGCGTATTCAGGGACGCACTGATGCGTCAACATTAACCGAAAAAGGTCGTAACGATGCCAGTAAAGTTGGCAAAGCCCTCAGCAATATTTTATTTAATGCGATTTACAGCAGTCCCCTGCAACGAGCGAAACACACAGCAGATATTATCCATAGTGAGTTAGCTACTCATCCTGAACAATCTGCTGTAATCCAAGTTTCTGATTTGCTTCTAGAAATTGACTTACCTTTATGGGAAGCACTGCTGACTGCTGAAGTTAAGCAGAAATTTGCCGAAGACTACCGCACTTGGCATCAACGCCCCGACGAACTGCGGATGCTGCTAAATGATGCACAAGGGACAAGAGAACATTTTCCTGTTCTTGCTTTATACGAACAAGCGCGGCACTTTTGGCAAGAAACTTTGTCTCAACATCAAGGCGAAACTATTCTCATAGTGGGACATAACGGCATTAATCGCGCCTTGATTAGTACAGCTTTGGGAATCCCCCCAAGTCGCTATCATTCAATCCAGCAATCTAACTGCGGCATCACCGTACTAAATTTTGCTGGGGGATTGGGGGAGCCAGTTCAGCTAGAATCCTTAAATCAGACGCAACATACTGGGGAAAGTCTACCCTCATTGCGACCGGATCATCAAGGAATACGGTTGTTACTGGTGCGTCACGGTGAAACTGAGTGGAATCGCCAAACCAGGTTTCAAGGGCAAATTGATGTCCCCCTCAACGACAACGGTAGACAACAGTCGCAAAAAGCAGGCGAATTTCTCCAAGACGTAGCAATTGATTTTGCTGTCAGTAGCCCAATGCTACGTCCTAAAGAAACAGCAGAGATTATCCTAAAACAACATCCTAATGTCAAGTTAGACTTGCAAGATGGTTTAAGGGAAATTAGTCACGGACTCTGGGAAGGAAAATTTGAAACCGAGATAGAGCAAGAATTTCCCGGAGAGTTGCAGCGCTGGCGGTTAGTACCAGCCCAAGTGCAAATGCCTGAAGGGGAAAATTTGCAAGAGGTGTGGGAACGTAGCGTTGCAGCTTGGCAATCAATTGTGCAATCTGCATCAAACAATCAATTCAAAACTGTTTTAGTAGTAGCTCATGATGCTACTAACAAAACCTTACTTTGTCACGTTCTAGGTTTATCGCTAGAAAATTTCTGGAATTTCCGTCAGGGTAATGGCGCAGTCAGCGTTATCGACTATCCTTCTGGAATAGATGGTTTACCAGTATTGCAAGCGATGAATATCACTGCTCACTTTGGTGGAGGCGTACTAGATAAAACAGCAGCAGGGGCCTTGTGATAAAGAGACGCGATGAATCGTGTACAAGAGAGACGCGATGAATCGCGTCTGTACAAAAGTAGAGACGCGATTTATTGCGTCTATGAGAAATAAAGTAAGAAGCGAGGAATTAGAAGTGAGGAATAAAGTTTAGAAGCAATGACTGAGGAACAAATAACTCATAACTCTTAACTTTTAACTCATAACTAAAAACTTTTATGACTGAACTGCTGCAAAAAGTACGGGTAATTGACCCAGTTTCTGAAATTGATGAACTCTTTGATGTGCTGATTGCTGATGGTTATATCCAAGAAGTGGCTTCGCACATTACTGACATCAGCCCCGACACTCCAATTAGAGATTGTCGGGGATTAGTTCTCGGGCCGGGATTAGTAGATTTGTACAGCCACTCCGGTGAACCAGGCTTTGAAGAACGGGAAACCCTGTTGTCTCTCTTAGAATCTGCTGCTGCTGGCGGCTTTACCAGAGTTAGCATCTTACCCGATACATCCCCAGCTATTGATAACCCTGCACTTGTAGCACAGTTACAGCAGAAGAAGGCAGAGGCGCAGAGGCGCAGAGGCGCAGAGGAGAATTTGTCTCCCCTGCTCCCCTGCTCCCCTGCTCCCCTGCTGCATATCTGGGGTGCTATCACCCTAGACGTTGCTGGAAAGCAAATGACGGAATTAGCAGATTTAGCATCTGCTGGAGTTGTTGGTTTTAGCGATGGTAAGCCACTGGAGAATTTGGCGCTGGTGCGGCGAGTGTTAGAGTATGTCCAGCCGTTGGGTAAACCAGTAGCATTTTGGCCTAGCGATCGCCAGTTAACAGCAAATGGTGTAATGAGAGAAGGTGCAGATGCTCTGCGTTTCGGTTTACCCCCAATACCAGCCAGCGCTGAAACTACTGCCTTAGCAGCAATGCTAGAATTGGTTGCAGCCATCGGTACACCAGTCCATATCATGCGCGTCTCCACATCTCGCAGCGTTGAACTCATCGCTTCAGCTAAGGCTGCTGGTTTACCCATCACCGCCAGCACCACCTGGATGCACCTTTTACTTGATACAAAAGCAGTTAAGAGTTATAACACTAGCTTGCATTTAGACCCACCTTTAGGAAATCCTAGTGATGTGGCGGCGTTACGCGCAGGGGTGCGTGCGGGTGTGATAGATGCGATCGCTATTGACCACACACCCTACAGCTACGAAGAAAAAGTCCAAGCCTTTGCCGAAGCACCTCCAGGAGCAATTGGTTTAGAGTTAGCATTACCGTTGCTTTGGCAATATCTTGTTGAAACTGAAGAATTTACTGCTTTAGAATTATGGCGGGCATTAAGTACCAATCCAGCAGAGTGTTTGGGGCAAAAAGTCAGTGCGATTCTACCTCATCAACCAGCAGAACTTACTTTATTTGATCCCCAGCAATCCTGGAAAGTCGAACGGAAAAGTCTTTATACACTTTCACAAAATACACCTTGGCTAGGGCAACAAATGAAGGGTCATGTTGTACAAACCTGGCGTTGAAAGGGGACGAGTATCTTGGGAGCATCCCACTTTTAAACCCCGATTAAAATTGACTTTCTTAATTAGGAATTACGAATTAATATCAAATATGCCTTTCTCCGCTATCCTTTTTGATTTAGATGGGACTTTAACAGATCCTAAACCTGGAATCACTGGCTGCATTCAATATGCACTCTCTGAACTCGGTTACAAACCACCGAATGCTGATGAATTAAATTGGTGTATTGGCCCACCACTGAAAGATAGCTTTTCGCAATTACTCAATACCTTGGATGGCACAGTACTTGAACAAGCCATTTTACTTTATCGTAGTCGTTTTGCCACAATTGGATTATTTGAAAACTCTCTTTATCCACAGATTACAGAAGTTTTAAAAGCCATTCGTTTTGCTGGTTATAAAACTTTTGTTGCTACTTCTAAACCATATATTTATGCAACGCAGATTATTGATTTTTTTGGCTTATCGTTGCTTTTTGATGGGATTTATGGTAGTGAACTTGATGGGACGCGAAGCATAAAAGGTGACTTAATTCACCATATTTTATTAACAGAAAAACTTTTACCATCTACTGTGGTGATGGTAGGTGATCGCTCACATGACATCATTGGAGCCAAGCGCCATCAAATCGCCTCAATTGGTGTCACCTATGGCTATGGAACTGAGGAGGAATTAAAAGATCATGGTGCTGACTTGATTGCTCATTCTCCAAGTGATATTCGCAAATTAATAATTCGTAAATAATGCCACCATCTTTAACACTTTTCCATAGCTTACTTCTCTTTAGTACCGCTTTTATTGCAGGCGGGTTAAACGCCGTAGCGGGTGGTGGAAGTTTTATCACGTTTCCAACTCTTATCTTTACAGGTGTACCCCCGATCGCAGCTAATGCCTTAAAATAAAAATAGTTCTGATTATTTGAAAAAGTGCATAATCAGCGATAATACCAAAAATTGGTAACAATAATGACTACTTAGCTCTCAGAAGAAGTGCGGACTGTGGGTTGAAAATTATTATTATTGTGGCGATCGCACTGCTACACTATCTCCTGGTGTTGAAGGCCATCTCACCGTCAGAATAGTACAGTCAGACTGAGCAACCCAACAATGTGGCACACCCGCACACCACAGCACATAATCACCCTCACGAGATAGAATCATCTCCCTATCCTCAAACTGAAGGCAAAATTGGCCATTAATCAAGATGGAAAGAGTAGCGGCTGTGTCATTTACTGCCCACTCGGTTCTACAGTCTCCTGCTTTATGGATACCCCACTTTATTTCTAGTGCTGTGGTTGAGCGAAGATCATCATCTGGGGTGATGAAGTAACCCATAAACCAACCCCAGCGATTTGCACCTTCACTCGCAGCATTCCCAAAAATAACTTTAGGCTGCATTACTCACCTCGAAGGAAGGAAGTAAACTATTTACACTTGCCGCAAGCTCAGTGGACAAGAATACACACTTATGTTGTTGTAGAGAGTCGGGTATTAGTTGCTCTAGATGAGAAAAAGTGCGTAGGCATAGTCCGTCGTAGACATCACTCATAACTAATTAAAATAGATGAACACAGATAATTAATTATGAAAATTATCTGCGTTCATCTGCGTCCATCTACGGTTTTAGATTAAGGTGAGTTCGGATAACCTCTCTCTTTGGGAGAAGACCGAAGTGCCTGTGCAAGGCATTGGCTCCACTAGGTTTAATAGATAATTTATTTTTATAGCACTAGTACCGCAAGGCGGAAGTCAAAAGTCAAAAGTCAAAAGTCAAAAGTATTATGGAATGAGCTTTTTAGGGCTTTTCAATGGTCTGCTTATTTACGCCGTGCTGTACTAGTATTTGATTTCTGAAAAAACCCAGTACAACTAGGAAGCCTTCTTTTCTCTTGCCTATTGCCTATTGCCTATTGCCTTCTTTTCTCTTGCCTATTGCCTATTGCCTATTGCCTCTATTCCCCTATTCTTGACTAGGAGCAGCAGGCTGCGATTGAGGTTGTTTGCGTAAACCGCGCAAAGACTCCCGCAACTTGTTCTGGCTAGTATTATCTCTCCGCCGTCGCCGATTTGGGGTTGCTTGTGGCTTTGGTGATGAATTGGTAGTCGTTCGCTGACGTTGGATGCTGCGTAAAGACTCTCTTGCACTTCCTTGAGGGCGAGTTGTCTTAGCTGGAGATGATGGGCTTGTAGTAGTACTTTCCTTTCTTTGAGGTTCCAACCGTCTACTAAATCCAGATATTACTGGTTTTCTAACTGTAGCTTCAGTAGATGAAGGTGTCATCTCTCTGCGTCTACGTCTTGGAGTTTCCTGTGTGGAGTTGGCAGTAGTTGCCTGCCGAGTTCTCTCTTGTGCTTCTCTTTGTGCTTTGCGTTCTTGAACTTGGCGCGATCGCCGTGAACCTTTTATGGCAAATTCAGTGGCGATCGCTACCCCTTGTCTACCACCTTCTGTGGGTTTTAATTTCCACTCACGCGCTTGTCTTAATTGGGCTTCATCCAATTCACGGTTTCCACTGGATCTGGTTAGCCGCACATTAGTAACATTGCCTTGTGCATCACTATCTACAGCTACTTCTACTCTGCCTTCAACTCCCCGGCGTCTTGCTGCCTCTGGATATTTAGCATTACATTCGCGGCAGGCTGCACGACCATTAGCATTACCTGAACTGTTAATTTTTGGAGGTGTTGGTGTTGTTGGCGCTGTCGCTACTGGGGGACGCTTTACTCTTTCATTGCCTATACCACTGCCAGAACCAGAGCCAATTCCTGAGCCTAAACCAGAACCAGAGCCAGAGCCAATTCCTGAACCTGAACCTGTACTTAAAGCAACGCCAGAGCTAGAAGTACCATTATCTGTCAGGATAGGACTACTGCCACCACCGCCACCCTGAGGAGCAACAGTTGTCACAGGTGCTTCTGGTTTGGGAGCAATTTGCGTATTTGTTGGTTGTGGGTTTTGAGTAGTTTGCGTTGGTTGTTGAACTGGCTGAATTTGAGTAGTTTGTTTTGGTTGTTCAACTGGCTGAATTTTTGGTCTTTCAATAAATTCTTGTACTGGTTTTTGTACTGGCGGAGTTTCTATAGACTGTTTTTGAACAACTTCTGGTAATTTTTTGGGTACTTCGGGAATTTTTTCAAGCGGTTTTTCTGGTTCCGCAGTCGGAGAATCAACGATCGCAAACTCTATTGCGTCATCTTCTTCTTTCGGCATTCTTGTCAAATAATTACCTATGCCTGAGGACAGTACGCCGATATGCAGCGCCAGTGAACCTATTAGACTGTAAGTCAGAAAAGACTTGAGAGCCTCAACTTCTTTGGAACGTTGCTCGACAGTAGTGCCGGAAAAGCTCATAGCTATTGCTACCTATTCTCACTAATTTAGCTATCTTAGAATGCAACGTTACAAATATCAAGTAAAAAATTAAAATTACTTAGAATAGTTTTACGGAACCTGTAATAGCAAAAACATCTTGTAAAACCACCAATATCATGGTTTTTGGACAAAATTAATTTTTGTTGCAATCTAATTAAATTAATTTATGTAAAACCAATGAACAAGTAAATATAAACAATGAGCATTATATTTGAAAAATTTATCATTATATCTTATATTTTATTGAGAATAAGTTTCAGCTTTTCTCTAGATTCTGGTAGTCTGATTTTGTATTGTGGATGAGGTTATAGAGGCACTACATGGGTATTCAGAATTTGTTTGCAGCAGGCGGTATCGTCATGTGGCCCCTGTTGGCGTTTTCGGTATTGGGTGTGGCACTGATCATCGAGCGGATCAGGTTTTGGGTAAGGATCAATAAGCGTCAAAACCGGGTGGTGCGAGATGTTTTGAATCTCTACCGTCTCGATAATGTTGTCGGTGCAATGGATAAACTTCAGAAAAACGCAGACTTGCCACTCGCCCGGATTTTTCTGGCGGCTTTAGAATTAGAGGAGCCAAATCCAGAGGAATTTCGTTTGGCGTTAGAAAGCGAATCGCAGGCTGAGATACCTGTGTTAAAACGTTTCCAAAACCTTTTTGAGACAATCATTAGTCTGGCACCTCTATTAGGACTTCTCGGCACAGTATTAGGATTGATAGCTTCTTTTGCTTCTTTAAACGTTGGTGACGTGGGAGGTAGTAAAACAGCAGGTGTTACCTCTGGGATTAGTGAAGCTCTAGTATCAACAGCATCAGGATTGATCGTTGCTATATTCATACTCTTGTTTGCCAATACCTTCCGGGGACTGTACCAACGGCAAATTGCCCTAATTCAAGAGTATGGGGGACAGTTAGAATTACTTTACCGCCGTCGCTATGAACGAGGAGAAAAAACTTATGCGTCTACAAGATGAGCCAGAACTTCCATTACAGATCAACATCTTGCCGATGATTGATGTGATTTTTGCAATTTTGACATTTTTCATCATGTCAACTCTGTTTTTAACGCGTTCAGAAGGTTTACCAGTAAATTTACCGAAGGCAGCTACAGCAAAACAACAGCAAATTCCCTCTAAAGTTACGATCACGGTAGATGAACAAGGAGTAGTAAGCTTAAACCGCAAACCAACCACTGTTGATGATTTAACAGCGCAATTGCGGACTTTAATTGGTTCTAATCCAGAAGTGTTAGTGATTATTAATGCTGATGAAAAAGTTGGTCACGGGAAGGTAGTGGCTGTGATGGATCGGGTACGTCAAGTTGAAGGGGCAAAATTAGCGATCGCTACCCAAAAATAAACAGTAGAAATATTGTATATCAGAAGTTCAGAGAGTCAGGAAAATTCTATATTCTGGCTCCTAACTCATTTGTGTGTGATAACTACTACCAGATGCGCTTACACATCTGCAATTCTTGAGACATAAGTTTAAATAATAACTCTTGGTGGGAATGGATAAAAAAGTGGTCCCCGTCGAACTCATGTAATGAGAAAGTAGCGCTCGTCTGTTCTCGCCATGCTTGCAGAGCCTCATGACTAACTTCTTGGTCTTGCAAACCACCAAAAACAGTAATAGGACACTTCAGTGGCTGTTTTTGAGTGTAAATATAAGTTTCCAGAACGGCAAAATCTGCCCGCAAAATTGGGAGGAACATCTGCATTAGTTCTGGGTTTTCTAATACTGCTTTGGGTGTACCGTTAAGACTGTGTAGCTCGTTGAGTAAATCAGGGTCTGATAGGATGTGGAGGGGTGGTTTGGTGGGCGGAATTTGTGGGGCGCGACGAGCAGATATGAAGAGGTGAAAGGGAGTCAGACTATACTTAGAGCGAAGTAGATGTGTCAACTCAAAGCTAACTAATCCGCCCATACTATGACCGAAGAAGGCGAATGGTTTGTCTAAGTATGGTAACAGAACTGGAGCGATCGCTTCAACAAGAGGTTCTAATCGCGTTAAGGGTGCTGACTTAATCTGTCTTCCTCGTCCCGGATATTCCACAGCGCAGACTTCGACATTACTAGGAAGATTATTAGGCCAAGTGCGAAAAATTGCCGAGTTTCCACCAGCGTAGGGGAAGCAGAATAAACGCAAGTTGGCTTGAGGATTTGGTTGGGGACAGATAACCCAGGAATTGAAGCTTGGTGTAGTTGTCATAATCGAGCTTAGAGTTGGATAATACAACTTTGCTTTAATTTTTAAACATATTCACTGAATAATCTTATGACAGGAATAGAACCTTTTGCCGCACAAGCCGTTAGCGGTTTAGCAGTTCCGATTTTTCAAATCCTTTGGGGAGGTGGCGGTAAGGTTCTAGGAATATTTGGTCAAACCCTGGACGAAAAAACTAGGGAGATAGTTTTTACTGCATCAAAGCAATATGAAAAGAACTACGAAGAACGGCATGGCATTCTCAAAGTATTGGGAATGCGTGAACCTGTCAAGTTAGAATCGGTCTATACAGCAGTACAGTTTTTAGGTAATGATGCTATCCGTAGTTTTGCATCTATTGAGAATTTAGAAAAAGTCTATCGCCAAGCTAAAAGTCGAGGATTTCAATCTCACGATGGTAAAAAACAAGCAGGAATTGAAGTTGCTAATAATAAACAATATCTGATGGTGCTTGGTGGGCCTGGTGCTGGAAAGTCTACATTTGTGCGGAAGATGGGACTAGAAGCACTCAAAGGTAAAAAAGGAGGATTTAAACACGCCTGCATTCCAGTTTTTATCGAATTGAAAAGGTTTGGATCTGGCAATATCGATATTAAAGCATTTATTACTGAAGAGTTTGGTATTTGTGGCTTTCCATCGCCAGATAAATTTGCAGCCAAAGCTTTAGAAGAAGGTAAATTATTAATTTTGCTGGATGGGTTGGATGAAGTACCAACAAAAAATTTGACTGAGGCAATTAGCGAAATTCAGAACTTCGTTGACAAGTACGATAAAAATCGTTTTATTGCCTCCTGTCGCACGGCAGCTTATCGCAGCAGTTTTCGCCGCTTTAGCGATGTAGGAATGGCAGATTTTGACGATGATCAAATTCAGCAATTTATTTATAACTGGTTTAATTGTGAAGCAGACAAACAGGCAAAGACAGGCGATAAATGCTGGGAATTACTGCAAAAACCAGAACATCAAGCTGCAAAAGAATTAGCACACACACCTTTATTGCTAACATTTCTGTGTTTAGTTTATGACCGTTCCCAAAGTTTTCCAGATAATCGCAGTGTGCTTTACCGGAAAGCACTGCGGATATTGCTAGAAGAGTGGGCATCAGAAAAACGAATTCTCAGAGACGAGATTTATCAAGGACTGCATACAGAATTAGAAGAGATATTATTATCGGAGATTGCTTATACAGGTTTTGAGTCTGACAGGCTATTTTTTTCACAGCGCAATATTGTTCAGCAAATTAAAACATTTTTAGCGAGTAATCTTAATGCGCCTCAGCATTTAGATGGAGAATTAGTGCTAAATGCGATCGCTGTTCAACAAGGAATTTTGGTAGAACGAGCGGAGGATGTCTTTTCTTTCTCTCATCTAACGCTACAGGAATATTTAACAGCACAATATATTGATGACCATCGCCAAGTTGAGAAGTTAGTCACTGAACATCTTGTAGATAAACGCTGGAAAGAGGTGTTTTTGTTAGTAGCTGGGTTAATGCGTGGTGGTGCAGATGAGTTACTGTTGTTAATGGAAAAGGAAGCGCACAAATATATTAATACCCCGAAGTTACAAGCTTTATTAAACTGGGCAGAACAGGTAACAGTTGGATCTCCAGGAGATTTTAAACCTGTAGGTAAACGTGCATTTGCGATCGCCAACGCCTACGCCTACGCCAACGCCAACGCCTACGCTTACGCCAACGCCAACGCCAACGCCAACGCCAACGCCATCGCCATCGCCATCGCCAACACCAACGCCAACGCCAACGCCATCGCCATCGCCAACGCCATCGCCATCGCCATCGCCAACGCCAACGCCAACGCCTACGCCTACGCCTATGCCAACCCCTACGCCATCGCCAACGCCAACGCCAACGCCTACGCCTACGCCTATGCCAACCCCTACGCCATCGCCAAGGCCTACGCCTACGCCTATGCCAACCCCTACGCCTACGCCAACGCCATGGCCAACGCCAACGCCTACGCCATCGCCAACGCCAACGCCAACGCCAACGCCAACGCCAACGCCAACGCCAACGCCATCGCCAACGCCAACGCCAACGCCTACGCCATCGCCAACGCCAACGTCTACGCCTACGCCTACGCCATCGCTAAAGCTATCAACTACTCTCTTGAACTAGAAAAATTAAAAACCTTCAATAACATCAACTTTACTGTGCTGATTGCTCGATTAGAAGCACTGAGAGCTAAAGTTCCTAATAAGCAACAGCCACAAGAAGCGCGTCGGGTATTTGCTGAACGCCTCCAAAAAACTTTACTTAATGCTTTCAATCTCACCCAAGAAATGGTCAACTTATCTGAGGAAGAAGCAGAAGCACTAGGCGATTATCTCTACGCCAATCACCTCATCATCCAGTGCAAACAAGCAGCAGTGCGGGTGTCACCCCAAACCTGGGAAGGCGTTGAGGCGCGGATGTTGTTGGTTCCAGACAGTTAAGCAACAATAAGAAAATAAAAAGATAGCCAGATAAACACTCCATGAGTTCATTACAACAGGCTAAAGATACAAAAACTCGAACCTTTACAGCAATCTTGCATTGAGAAGAGGATGTTTATGTAGCTGAATGTTCAGAGGTGGGAACCGCCAGCCAAGGAGAGACGATAGAAGAAGCTATTGCTTACTTGCAGCAAGCAACAGAAATGTATTTAGAAGAATTCCCGCTTGCTGAGGTAGCACCTCGTCGGTTGTTAACCACATTTGAGGTAACGAGTGCCTAAGCTACCAACAGTTTGAGCTATTCCATTAGTGTTTTGGAACACTTAGGCTTTGTTCAGGTACGCCAAAGTGGCAGTCATGTGATTCTGAAGAAACAACTTGTGGAAGAAGGTGAAGAACAGAAAGTAATTGAAGTGGGTTGTGTTAACCTTATGCAGATCGATGCAATTGAGTTGCAAGTCGATGCAATTGAGTTGCAGGTTGATGCAATTGAATTGCAGGTCGATGCAATTGAGTTGCAAGCCGATGCAATTGAGTTGCAGGTCGATGCAATCGAATTGTCAGCCGATGCAATTGAGTTGCAGGAGATTGCGTTTAGATAGTACCGTGATGTAAATACTAAACCGCAAAACGCTTTGGACAAAAGCCACTCAACAGTTAACAGTATAAGCAAAGCTGATTATCTTGATAACTGTCGAGAAAGGGCTAGAGGTTAAATTTTTTAGCATACTTCACACAACTGAGAATCGCTGTATATGTCATGTTCTCTGTTGATAAACACCTGAGACAATGCCTGATAAGCTTCAGTCCAAGCTGCCATAACTTCTTCTGTAGCAGCTTCCCCTAAAACATCTTTCATCGCTTGCAGTAAACTTTCTCCAACTATAGGATATTGTTCTGGTGTAACATGAGTCTGCACATGACGATGGGCAATCTTTTCCACCATCGATTTTAAAGCAGGTAGATTATCAATCTGGGCAGCATAGCTATAAACTGCTGTAGCCAACCTCGCAGGCTGAGAACCATTTGCTTGAGCAGACATATCAAATTGCTCTCTGATTTCTGGATGGTTTTGAAACATAATTTTATACATCCGAGTTGTGATTTGCTGGCCGTTCTTTTTTAAGGCAGGTGCTGTAGATTTAACGATATCTATTGTTTGTTGGCTAATCATAGTATTTTGAACCACTTGGAATGTTGATTGACTTCAATTTAGTGGTTATTCTTATTGGTTACTATGAGCTAGCTCAGTTAACGAGTAATATCATGTCAGCACAATTCGCAATTCGCAATTCGCAATTCGCAATTCGCAATTAATGCCCCAGGATTTATCCGGG
>NZ_JAYGHD010000060.1:0-21832 GCF_034932245.1 Nostoc sp. UHCC 0251 | reverse complement strand
AAAACATTGCTAATAAAATAAACCCCAATAATCTGCACAATTCTAGGGGTATAAGCACTTATCCAAGCGATAGGTTCTATTTCTGGAACAACAAGATTTACTATGCCAACATAGAGGACGTATTCCAAAGATTTTTTAAAGAGGGGAATTAAGTGGCGTAAACGCTCGTATAAACGCAGTAGATTGTCAGAATTGGAGTATTGAAGACTCAGTGCATCAAGAGTATGAACAATGGTAGCAACAGCTTTAATAATGAGTAAACCAATTGAGATAATAATGTATATTTTTAAAGCTATGTAAAGATATTTGGGAACAACTTCTGGGATGTAGAGAAATTTAACACAGATGATAAAAGAAGATATCCAAAGGGTATGAATAATAATTCTTTTTAATACTTTAAAGAAAGCCTCAATACTGTCATCATTGGCTTTTATTTGATCGGCTCTCTTTGCGTAATCACAGACCCAATCTATACCCCGCTTTAAGGGTGGAATGCTAAATTTAACTAGCAATAGCAAACTCACGCTTTTGAAGCTTGCCGTAAAAAAATTGATCCAAAATTGGCTAGGAAGACTACGAATTAGATTAAGTTGAAATTCCTGAATGTTTCCACCTCGATAAATCACCATTCCATTTACACCAACCAGCGCCAGACACATAATCACACAAATTAAAATTAAAATTTTGCTGATACTGCGGCGCAGGAAAGTGATATTTGCAGTTCTTGATTGAAGCCAAGGGAATTTAGTAACCTGCTTGAATATGATACCAATCGGCAAGTTCAATAGACAAAAAACGACTATTAAAAATATGACTTCACCAAGGATAATTAGTATGTTCATTATGGAGTAAAAATATCTGAAAAAGTAGTTACATCCCCGTGTTATTTAAGAACAAGGGGATATGTTAGCCCAGAAAAATTAGTTAAATAGTCTACTAACTGAGAAAATCACAATCAACTTACGGTACTGGTCGCGTAAGTTAGCTTTGATGATAAAAGGAAGCCTTAACAGGGGCTTTTTTCAGGATATAAGAGCTTGATGAATTTGATTTTTTATATGATTTATAGAGCTAATTCGTGATTATAAATTGCTGCAATTAAATTTGACCTTAACCCAAAACGTCGGTGACGATTTCGATGTAGAAACGATAAATTTCGTCTGCTGATTGGTTGATATTTGTCGAGAATAAGACAGCATAACTCGGTTTGTTAGGCTTACGGTAATCAAATACATAAGCCAGGCGGATTTTGTGCTTGAGTGAAACTGACGACAGCTACCTCAAAGTGAAGCAATATCGACTAAGGCGTGATAATATTCAGCTTCAACATTTTTGGTCAGGATAAAGACAAATTTCTTGTGGCGAACTTCGGGCAACGATATATTCCATCACTTCCTGCCCGCAATTAACCGGACAATGCACGACACCAGTTTTAATATAGAGAAAATCGCCTGCTTTGATATCTACAAATGTATCATTCTCAACACCTAGCAAAACTCTGCACGTTCCCGTAATAATGTATATCGCAGTCTCAAAAGGATGGTAGTGTGGGGTTGCACCTGCTCCTGGAGGAATTATGCCGTGAGCCATACTAAGGTGCTTCGATCCGACAGTTTCTTCAGTTACACCCCAGCCTCGAACATAGCCATGATCTGTATCACAAATTCTTTCTGGCTCCTGAACAACTACAACACTACTCACTTGCTGTGAGATGCAAGTATCTAAAATTTCAGAATTCATAAACTATCACCCTAAAGACTATACTATTCAAAAGAAATTAGTCGTTAGACTTCTTAACATCTCAGACTCTAAATAAGAATACAAGGACAGTTAAGACAGTTAAAAAAATATTTATTTAGGAGCGATATTCTAGTTATTCATTGCCTAAAAGTGAAGCTGATACCTCATCAGAGAAATGCCCAAAACCCTGATGATTGCACAGAATAGTTATTAGAGTTGTCGCCAAATAAGCTAAAAAAGCGATGAAAGCCAGTCACAGTGAACATTTCAATAATTTCGGTCTTTTGTCGCTAAAACCTATGCTGTATAAGGTTTTGAGCTATTTAGGGCTTTATTAAGCGACAAGTCTATTAAACATTGTCTAAATTGGCTCAAACTAGGCAATGTTGATTCATAACCAATAAGTACCCTATATCTAAAAGCTGAAAACCTCTTCAGGTAAAGATTTTCAGCTATATGGCAGAATTTTTTGTGAATCGTTGCACTACCTAAGCTTGAGTGGCGTCAGTCTGGCAACGACGCTTGAGTAGGTCATCTTGTCTTGCTGCCGACAACCACCGTATTGTCCCAAACGTCGCCGTACAGCCAGTTGCCTCCCGCGTTTTGGTCGCTACTGGTGTAGTATTCCTGCCACGCAATCAGGAGTTCATCGACCGTAAGCTGTCCGTCGCCGTTGCTGTCGAGCTTCTGGAAAGCTAGCTGGCTGTTCGCCGACTTACAGCCAAAAGCTTGGTGGAATTTGGCGAACTCACTTTGTTCGAGGAAACCGTTGTCGTCTCGATCGCAGATTGTGAAAATCGCTTTTGCGAGGGGATAGAAGGCTGCTTTATAGGCTTCTAAATCTTTGGCGTAGGACTTTAAGCCATTGCGCCATTCCTCCGGAGTCACTTGGCCATCGTTATCAACATCCATCTTGGCTTGTACATCAGTCCAAAAGTGTTCAAACGTTTGGAACAGTTTCTGTGTTTTGGGACTGCCCATAGGTTCGCCGAGATAAGTAGCAACACGAGCGGCGAGAGCGAGTACATCGGCTTGTTCTAGAACGCCGTTACCGTTTACATCAGCATGAGTAAAACAAACATCGAATTTTCGATCCAACAAATCTTGAGTTTCAACAAGAGGCATATTTAATCTCCGTATATATGAAATGTTGTATCAACTTTGCTGTTCAACTATTCCGCGCGGATGAACTTATTTGAGAGTATTTCACAATATTTTTTTTAAAACAAGGACAGTTAAGAAAGTTAAGAAAGTTAAGAATAAATATCAAATTAAATTTTATTTAAAGGCAAGGACAGTTACGAAAAAATATAAAATCAATCGTAACCGCTAGTTGCAGTGCCAAGTACTTGATATTGAATAAGTGCCTTATAGTTGCTTGATCAAACAATTGTGGATAGCTGTTTTGCAAAATAGGTTTGGTAGAGTCCGTAGCGGGGTAAGACGCGATCGCCTTCAAAGCGAATTAATCCCAAACCTTCAAGCTTATAAGTGTCAATAGGATTAAGAGAAATACCTTGCTTTGCTGCCAGAATTTCAGCATAAGTCTTTGCGAGTCTAGGATTTTCTTGCAGTTTGAGCCAGTGTCGCCATAAATGATCGCGGTAGATGCCACCATTAGCGATCGCTTCCTCTATTATTTCTTGCAGGGTCATTTCTTTAGACCTAAGATAGTACAAACTAATCTGAATTAGTGCTGGATGTCCCCCTACTAGTGACATTAGTTGGGCAAAATCTTTAGCTTTAAATGAATCTAAACTATACTGCCTAGCTAAATCTTCTACTTGTGGTTGAGTAAAATCATTCAGACGAATAGGTAGACCAATATTAAAAGGAGAGAGGTTAATATCCATAGAGATATAGTCTTCGGTTGAGTAAACCATTACTAACCTCAGCTTTTGCCAGTTGGGATTGTGTCGTGCTTCCTCACACCATGACCGCAACAAAGCAAAAAAATCTTGACAAATGTGAGGATATTCAAAAAAACGGTCAATTTCATTCAACACTAAAACCACTGGGCTTTGACATTGTTCGAGCAAATAGTTTTCTAAATAAAAGCCACTACTCAAGTTGTAGCCAATTTGTTCATTCCACTTTTCCTTGAGGTTGGGGTCAATACCTAACCCTATTGCAATTTTCCAGCAAAGACGACGCAACAGTTTATTTAAATCAGTTAGACACTCACTATCGAATTGGTAGCAATTCAGATTCACAGTATGATATCCTTGTTTCTGTGCAAAGGCACAAAGCCGCAACACAAGAGAACTTTTACCCATCTGTTTGGGGGATCTAATCCGAATCACGCAGCCACTAGTAGTTACTTCTCGATAAACCTTTCTCTCTAGTGGAGGACGTTCAATATAAAAGTGAGAATCTAAAGGTACGGGGCCATCCGGGTATGACCAAAGATTTTCTATCTGTTCAGTTTGTGTATGATGTTCTTCGACAAATGTGGTTAATTCGGAACCTTGAGATAAATCTTTTTCTACATTTGCAATAGACAATAATTCAGATGTTTCAGTCTCATTTGCTTTGTTGACTATGGTGTAATCTTCGTTGTGTAATTCTAGATTAAAAGCGCTAAAGCAGAGTTTTATAGTTTTTTGATCTACACTTTCACTTAAAGACCATAATTTACTCAAAGTTCTAGTAGAAACATTAATGCGCGAACTTATTTCTTCTAAACTCAAGTGTTCACCTTTATTTTCTACTATCTCCGCAGAAAGAATTGCTGATTGTAACCGTTTAATTCCTGTGGATGTTAGTATAACTCCTCGTGTGCGTTTAGTTTTATACATTGCTACTCCAGGTATTTATTATAAATGAGTGTCACAAGCAATAAATTTTTCTATCTGCCTACTGAAACTGAAATTTGATGTAGCAATTTTTGATACACTCTTATTTCATTTTTTTTTAAATCTATTGGAACTCTAATAAACCAAGTTACATTATACTAGCTTGATAGTAAACGCTGACATAAATTATATATTTATCCTACTTTTCCCACTTTTCCTACTTTTCCACTCAGTGTTTTGATAGTTGTCTTGCAAAACTCTCCGAAGAAATTAAGTCCTTGTCTTTACCTGAATTTGTACAAATGTGTTTAAATCATGTAATAGTTATAACTTGTATAAGTTATGACTTTTGTTGGTGTGTTGCAAAAATATTATCCCTTTAGTAGAACTCTAAATACCAAGTATTAATAGTTGTGAAACTGTCTGTAATCACGACTTGGTTGAAAAATCGGCAGAAATTATGCATAAGAAAAGTCCAAATATATACGAGTGATTAGTGTCTAATTTAATAGAATTTTATACTTATTTATCAGATAAGCAATGCAGAAATTGCCTAACAGATGTATTTTGATTACTAGCTTCTACCAATAAAAGGGAAGATTTTCTAACTGTCTTGATACCCATTGAGGAGTGAAAACACTCCGGTAAATCGGATTTTTAACTCTTAGATAACCGTTATAATTTTCCACCAAACCAGATAGCAACAGTTGCGTCTGTTCTTCACTATTATCGGCTAGTATCAAGTTATCTATCGGGTTGCTATTCCTTAGCTCCTCTACTTGTAACACTTGTTGATAAATGTTTAATAACTTTCCTGCTTTGCGTTCATCAAAAAGTAAGCGATCTCTTATGGTACGGAGATGTTCAGGTTGATCTTGGAATTCCCAATGTTGAATAATGCGCGATCGCACCAATTGTTCTACCCAATATCCTTCAGCACCGTTCGGTATGGCAATCGGTACCTTATAACTTTCTAAGGCAACTTGCACAACTAAGTGACAAAGCTTTTGCGTGAGAAACGGCTGTCCTCTTGTCCAATGAATAATATACGCCAATATTGCCTGTGGGTGGCTGACTACTTCTTCTAAACCTTCAAGTAGGGGCATAGCTTCATGTAATTGAAAGTCAGATAACTTAATTGCTTGACCAATGTTAAAGGGAGTTCGATGTCGATCAACAATTAGGCTAGATGGACTGGCTACACCAAACAAAGCGAAACCCAAGCGTTGAAAACTTGGGTTGTGTGCTTGCTGCTCATAACAGTAACGAATCCAGATAAAAAAATCGTTGATCGGGAAATTCAAACTCAGCAGACTATTAATATTATCGATAAAGATGAAAATACGATTATTTTGAACTTCTCTCAGCAACACCTGTTCAACAAATTGATACAGTCGTTGTACAGGATCAAGCTCTGATTGTTGCTCCCACCAACTTTCAAAGTTGATTTGCTCTGTTAGATTTAACTTGTGAAACAGGCTGAAAATAATACCTTTATACCATTGTGTAGGTGTAATTTGATTAGTACCTAATAAAAATGAATTTAGATAAATGCATATATAATTTTCTTTTTTTAAGCGATGAATAGTCCGGTGTAGTAAAGATGATTGACCTGTTTGGTGGCAGTTGAAGACATAACAGAAATTTCCTGTTTTTAATCCAGTATAAAGTTGTTCGTCTGCTTGGCGGACAATATATGTAGAGTCATCATATTTCAGGCTACCACCGACCTGATATCTCATAATCAAGTCAATTACTATCAATAGCGATACTTGTGTTTTTATAATCGATACTATATTTAAACGCAACAATATTCTGATAGATTTTAACTTTTGTTTTCATTATTTTTGCTATTACTTAAGGTTTAACCACCTTGTATTTACTTGGATAATCTTATAGCGATCGCACTATTTCATCACTCTAAGGGAATAGTTTATTTCTAACCTTTATGCTATATATTTAGCTTTATAAATCACTACGTTTACTTCCTTTTAGTTACGTTTTTGAATTGAACTTTGATAAATTAGGTTGACATTTTTAGCGATGGCGTAACCGCCCAGCGTAGCTGATCGCAATATATATATAATTCATCACTCAACTTGTCTTGGTTAATAAATAACCTGAGTTCGGGATAAGTAGATGTACATAAATAAAGTGAAGATAGGGTAGGTGAGATACCTAGGCCACAAGAGGCTAATTGTTTTTGTAAGATGGGCATTATAGCTGCCATAGCCAGTAAAAGAGTGTTTTATACTTCATTAAGTCCATCTACTTATTGGGAATGCAAACAAGACTGCAAGTCAACATAGTTCATAATTTTTCACAGCAGACGTGTAGTGGAAAATGACAGCTAAATTATTCTCTGAAAAAAGCAAATTTTTGAAGAAAAATTATATATTTTTAGATAACTAAAGAGCAATCGCTCAAGAGATAGTGCCAAACTTAATCACTATAAGCTGTCGCGCATTTAAATTGTATAATTTTGGGTCTAAAACCCTTCTATGGTCTAGAGGCAGCTAAAAAACTAGATGCGTGGCAGCTTATTATTTGCGGACTTATCCTCTCTTAGCTAAAAATAAAAGTCAAGGAAAGTTAAGACATTTAAGTAAATTCTTGAGATAGTTAAGACAGGAATACTGCTTGGTTAAGGAAAAAAGTAGGCTCAAACCCTTGATATATCCTTGTTTATAATGCCCAAAGAGCTTAAACGAATAGTATTTAGTTAAGCCAATCTTTTTTTTGAAGCAACTAATTCCTCATCATATTTTGGGTTGTGAACTTGAGTTTTCTGACAACTGATACGTGGTTCATTAAATAAATCATAGTAGCTTTGCTTTGAGGAGAAAGTAACCCCATATTTGCGGCTAATCTCAAACTCTAGCTCGTTCAAAGCTCATCTATTTTTTGTTAACAGCTATTCTATTATGGATGAACGCTGCTCTGGGCTTAATAGCCCAACACTTCCTTCCTATTCCCGAAATGAATTGTTAAACCAAAGCCAATTCTAACGTTGAGCCAGACGCTTGGAGGGAATGCTCGAAAAACTAAGACGTTTTTAGGTTCGAAACTTAGGAGTAATATTTGAGCACACCTTGTTGTTAGATACAAAACCAGTAGGAGTAGTTGGCTACAAACGCGACAAAGGTCAAAGTGATTTTACTGGCAGTCCTGATTATGGGTGCTGTGCCAGTCGAAGAATGAAGCGTTTAGGCATTGATGTCCTTACTTTTGAACAACATCCTGTGGCTTAATTCACATAAGGCCTATATATTTTTTAAATATATACGTGCTTAACTTTCTTAACTTTCCTAAATTTCTTAACTATTTTCTTAAATATCTTCTTAAATGTCTTAACTGGTCTTGCATCTTTTTTAAAAAACTGGGATTATCTATCTGAATATATTTATTCAATCATTAAAAATAAATTATAATGTTGCTTAAAAATTAATAATTTTAATTAACAGTAAGATTGTATTAGCATCTAACGATGTGCCCGACTGCGGTGTAGGTCAAACAACACCCCTGCGACATCAAAAGTAGGACAACACTTGAATATAGAGCAATATGAAAAATAGCTTGTCTTCTACTCGTCGCAATCTCGCCTTTCTGCCTCCTGCCAGAGAACGTTTCCGTAGTTTTTTCTATAGGAAAGACTCTATTTGTGCATTATTTGTATTTTTATAACTAAAGATTGTCAGGATTTTAAGGGGTTTTAATGGATAAAATTATAAAAACAAGTTACCCACTCTCTTTTGGTCAACAAGCAATGTGGTTTATATACCAAATTGATCCAAAGAGCGTTGTCTATAATATGTTCACTACCGTAAAAATTAATTCTTATTTAAATATTGTTGCTGCCAATCGTGTATGGGAAAAGATTATTGAACACCATTCTATTCTACGAACCACATATACCAGTCATGAAGGAAAACCCCTTCAGCAAATTAATCAACAAGATAAATTTAATTTTGAGGTAATAGATGCCAGCAATTGGAGTGAAGATTACTTACAAGAGAAAATATTTGCTATAACTGACTGCCCTTTTAACTTAGAAAAAGATTCAGTTTTGAGAGTTAATTTGTTTACTTGTTCAGCAAAAGAACACATTCTCTTGCTCACAATGCACCACATTGCAGGTGATATGTGGTCTTTTGATATACTGCTGAGTGAATTTCAAGCTTTGTATGCTAATGAAATTGAGCAAGTTAGTCAAGAGCAGACAGAGGCCGCCGCAGATTTTTTGACCAATAATAAATCTTATCTAGAGTTTGTCCGCTGGCAGTCACAAATGCTATCGAGTTCCAGGGGAGAAGAACAGAGGCAATACTGGCGAGAACAGTTAGCTGGCGAATTACCAATTTTGAATTTACTCGCAGATAAACCTCGCCCAACTGTACAGACTTATCAAGGAACAGCACATATTTTAAAGCTAGATGAAGAGTTAATTCAAAAACTTCGGTATCTAGCTCAAGCCTCTGGAACAACCCTTTATCAGATTCTGCTCACAGCATTTTACGTGCAACTTTACCGCTATACCAATCAAAAAGACATCCTGATAGGAAGCCCGATGAGAGGTCGGTGGGGTGGAGATTTTAAAAAGATTGTCGGCTACTTTGTTAACCTGACGGTTTTACGAACTTTTGTACAGGGAAACGCCACATTTACAGAATTTCTAGCTCAAGTAAGCAATACCGTAAAAGCAGCCCAAAAACATCAAGATTATCCTTTTTCTCTGTTAGCAGAACAACTCCAGCCACAGCGAGATCCCAGTCGTTCTCCTTTGTGTCAAGTTAGCTTTACTTGGCAACGACAACGTTGGTGTGAACCAACAGAGAATTCATTGCACAGTCGAGAACGAGTGCTTCAAATGGAGCCATATTTGCTCGGACATCAACGTGGTGCCGACTTGGATCTGAATCTAATGGTGATGGAAGCTCAGGGAGTGTTGCAACTGTGCTGGCAATACAATCCTGACTTGTTTGAGGCGACGACGATCGCGCGCATGGCAGGACATTTTGTGACCTTGCTTGAAGGTATTGTTGCTAACCCACAGCAGAGGATTTCACAATTACCACTGTTGAGTCCAACAGAGTATCATCAATTGTTGGTGGAGTGGAACGATACTCAGGTCGATTATCCTCAAGATAAGTGTATTCATCAGTTGTTTGAGGAGCAGGTAGCGCGTACCCCCGATGCAGTAGCAGTGGTGTTTGAAAATGAACAACTTACCTACCACCAGTTGAACACTCAAGCTAATCAATTGGCGCATTACTTGCGGTCTTTGGGCGTGGGAGCAGATGTACTAGTAGGGTTGTGTGTGGAGCGATCGCTATTAATAGCGATCGCTCTGTTGGCGATTCTCAAGGCGGGTGGAGCGTATGTACCACTTGACCCAGAATATCCTACTGAGCGTCTGAGCTATATACTGGAAGATACTCAAGTTCCGGTACTGCTGACCCAAAAGCAACTCTTAGATAAACTACCCCCAAATCAAGCAAAGCTGGTATTTATAGATGAAATCTGGTCACAAATTGGCGACAACAACCAGGAGAATCTGACTATTGAAGTCACGGCTTCTCATCTAGCAAATGTGATTTACACGAGCGGTTCCACAGGTAAACCCAAAGGGGTGATGGTTGAGCATAAGGGATTGTGCAACTTAGCTCAAGCTCAGATTCAAACTTTTGGTGTAGATTCTTCTAGTCGTGTTCTCCAGTTTGCCTCCTTCAATTTTGATGCTTCTATTTGGGAAGTCATCATGGCTTTGGGATCGGGAGCAACACTTTATTTAGGAACAAAAGACTCTCTAATGCCAGGTATGCCGTTAATTGAGCGATTACGCGACCATAGCATTACTCATGTCACCCTACCACCATCAGCATTGGCAGTCCTGCCAGATGAAGAACTAAAAGCACTGCAAACAATTATTGTTGCCGGTGAAGCAAGTTCAGCTGAACTGATAAAACAATGGTCTGTTGGGAGAAACTTCTTTAACGCTTACGGGCCGACAGAAGCTAGCGTCTGCGCCACAATTGCAAAATGCACTCTTGAAGACGAGAAAGTTACCATTGGTCGTCCAATTGCCAACACACAAATCTACATCTTAGACTCGCATTTACAGCCAGTGCCAATTGGTGTACCAGGAGAATTGCACATCGGTGGTGCGGGTTTAGCACGAGGTTATCTCAACCGACCAGAGTTGACCAACGAGAAATTCATCTCTAATCCCTTTAGTGATGAGCTGCATTCCCGACTTTACAAAACAGGGGACTTGGCACGTTATCTACCAGATGCCAACATCGAATACCTGGGACGCATCGATAATCAGGTGAAAATCCGAGGTTTCCGGATCGAGTTAGGGGAAATTGAAGGCATTTTGACTCAACACCCCTTTGTACAAGAAGGTGTCGTCGTTGCCAGAGTTGATAACACTGGTGAGAAACGTACTTCGGCTCCGCTCAGTACAAGTCTGGTAGCTTACTTAGTACCTGCTTTGAAAAATAAAGTATTACCCCAGCAGCTTGCTCAATGGCAGAGCGAGTATGTTAGTGACTGGCAAAGGCTTTATGAACAAGCTTATGGGCAACCTCAAGCATCCGCAGATGACGTAACGTTCAATATTAGTGGTTGGAACAGTAGTTATACCAAACAACCTATCCCGGATTGGGAAATGCAGGAATGGGTTGAGAATACAGTTGGCCACATCCTATCGATGTCACCGCAGCGAGTATTAGAAATTGGTTGTGGAACAGGATTACTGCTATCTCGCGTTGCTCCGAACTGCCAAGAGTATTGGGGATGCGATTATTCCAGCGCCGTCATACAGCACGTTGAGCAGGTATGTAAAACGGTGGCAGGTCTAGATAATGTGCGGTTGCTGCACCAAATGGCGGATAACTTTGCAGACATCCCCAAAGGAAAGTTCAATACTGTAGTTGTCAACTCAGTAGTGCAATACTTCCCCAGTGTGGAGTATCTGTTGCAGGTTCTTGATGGCGCGATCGCGTCAATTGGCGCTCAAGGTACCCTATTCGTCGGGGATGTCCGCTCCTTGCCTCTGTTGGAGCCATTCCATGCCTCAGTGCAGTTGTCTCAAGCCCCTCAAGAAAGAAGTATTGAGCAATGGCAGCGAATGGTACACTCTAGTGTCACCGCCGAAGAAGAATTGCTCATCGATCCTAGTTTCTTCATTGCTCTCAAACAACGTTTTCCCCAAATTACTTGGGTGGAGATTCAGCCCAAACGCGGTTACGCTCAAAATGAGCTAACCCAATTCCGCTATGACGTCACCCTCCATGTTGGTGCTGATGTTCAAGCAATTACCGTTCCTTGGTTAAACTGGCAATTAGACAAGCTTTCATTTACACAAATTCAACATCAACTGCAACAACAGCCAGAATTGTTAGGAATTAGGGGTGTACCTAATCAACGGGTGCAGCAAGCACTACAGATTTGGCAATGGCTGGAAAATTCCCCTGATGTCGAAACAGTGGGACAACTACGCCAACTATTAGCACAACAGCCAACAGTTGGGGTCAATCCAGAGCAGATTTACCAGTTGGGGCAGCAACTCGGTTATAGTGTCCACCTCAGTTGGTGGCAGAGTAGTCAAGATGGTTCATTCGATGTGGTGTTCTGCCGCCACAAAGTAGATAGGACGAGCGCTTTTTGGGATACAAAGGAATTCACTACTAAACCTTGGACTGACTACACTAACAATCCGCTACACGGCAAGTTGGTTCAGAAACTGGTGCCACAGGTGCGTGAATATCTCCAACAAAAGCTACCTGATTACATGATGCCAAGTGCTTTTGTCCTCCTTGATGCTCTACCCCTGACACCAAACGGCAAGGTAGATCGCCGCTCCCTGCCTTCACCTGATACAGCTACGAGAAATCTTTCTACTGGCTTTGTTTTACCTCGCACCCCAATTGAAGCTCAAATCACTCAAATGTGGAGTCAAGTCTTAGGAGTTGCACGCATTGGCATTAATGACAATTTCTTTGAACTAGGTGGTCATTCTCTACTAGCTACTCAAGTCCTCTCAGAGATCAACTCAACTTTTGGACTCGATTTATCTATACAGACGATGTTTGAGTCTCCCACAGTAGCTGGGATAGCAGCCTACATAGAAGTAGTGAATTTGGTAACACAATTATCAATTAAAGAAGTAAGTAGCGAGGTAGTAGAGTTTTGAACATGACTAACAGCATTGTTGAATTCGTTCGTCACCTGACAAGCTTGAGTATTGAACTAGAGACTGATAGCGTTAGCGGAGCGCCTCTGGAAGAGGTTCGCTTGCGTTGTCATGCACCTGAAGGGGTATTAACTCCAACGCTGCGTCAGAAAATAGCTGCTCGTAAAACAGAAATTATTCTATTCTTGCAGCAAGCAAAGCAGGTTAAAGCTGCTCATCAGTTGTCGATTCAACCAGTGCCAAGGGACGGTGAGCTACCGCTATCTTTTGCACAGCAACGACTCTGGTTTTTGCACCAGCTCTCGCCCGACAGTCGCTCTTATAATATGCTACTGATTCTGCGGCTAGATGGCTTGCTGAATATAGTTGCGCTCTCGCAGAGTCTAAGTGAACTCATTCGTCGCCACGAGATATTAAGAACAACTTTTCCCGCAATAGACGGAAAACCTGTCCAGGTAATTGCTTCTCCTACTGCCTTAACTTTGCCAGTCTATGATTTGCAAGGATTGTCAGATTGCGAACAAACTGACCGGATTCGGCAATTGGCCAATTCTCAAGCATCCCAGCCCTTCGATCTGGCTGTTGGGCCATTAGTACAATTCACTTTACTCCAACTGAGTAACCAGAAGTATGTACTGCTGTTAAAGATGCACCACATTATTTATGATGGCTGGTCTTTGAACATCTTCTTTAGTGAATTATCACTAGCTTATGCAGCTTTCACTCAAGGATTGCCCAACCCACTACCTGAATTATCCATTCAATACGCTGACTTTGCCTTTTGGCAACGCCAGTGGCTCACAGGTGAAGTGCGCGATCGCCAATTAGCTTACTGGCAAAAACAGTTAGCCAATATACCTTCGGTACTAGAACTGCCTAGCGATCGCCCACGTCCCCCAGTTCAGAGCTTCCGAGGTGGAGTTGAGCGTTTTAAACTTGATCGCGACCTCACACAACGCCTCAAACAGTTGAGCCAAGAGTCAGACGCAACGTTGTTTATGACTTTACTGGCAGCTTTTTTAGTTTTGCTCTCTCGTTACAGTGGTCAGTTAGATATTGTTGTTGGCTCCCCAATTGCTAACCGCAACAACAAGAGCGTCGAGCAGCTTATGGGGTTTTTTGCTAATACCTTAGTATTAAGGGGTGATCTCTCTGGCAACCCCAGCTTTGCTGACTTTTTAGCGCAAGTGCGGCAAACAACCTTGTCAGCATACACCCACCAAGACTTACCTTTTGAGATGTTGGTGGAAAAGCTACAGCCAGAGAGAGATTTGAGTCATAATCCTCTAGTACAGGTGATGTTTGCCCTTCAGAACGCTCCACTGTCTTTTGGGGATTTGCCAGGTTTAACTATCCAGAATATGTCCTTGCCAGTTGATGAAATGGTCAAGTTTGACCTGGAAGTGGACTACTTGGAAGATTCATCCGGTCTTGAGGGTGTTTGGAGTTACAGTGCTGATTTATTTGATGCGGCTACAATTACTCGCCTAGCCCAACATTTTCAAACTTTACTCAAAGCAATTGTTGCCAATCCCAAAGCGCCAATTGCAGAATTACCACTGTTGGCGATCGCAGAACGTCATCAATTGCTGGTGGAGTGGAACAACACTCAAGTCAATTATCCCCTTGATAAATGTCTCCATCAGTTGTTTGAGGAGCAAGTAGCGCGTACACCCGATGCTGTAGCGGTGGTGTTTGAAAACCAACAACTGACTTACCAGCAGTTAAATTGTCGCGCAAATAAGTTAGCACATTACTTGCAGTCTTTGGGAGTGGGAGCAGATGTGCTAGTCGGTATTTGTGTAGAGCGATCGCTCTTGATGGTAGTAGGACTGCTAGGGATTCTTAAAGCAGGTGGAGCATACCTACCACTTGACCCAGACTATCCTAGCGATCGCTTGAGCTATATGCTAGAAGATGCTCAAGTGAAAGTGCTACTGACACAACAGCAACTCAAAGAAAAGTTACCTCAGCATCAAGCCCAGGTTGTATATTTAGATACTGACTGGCAATTTATTTCTCAGTCAAGTCAGGATAATCCAATTACTACTCTGCAAGATAGTAACTTGGCTTATGTGATTTACACATCCGGTTCCACTGGCAAGCCCAAAGGAGCAATGAACACGCACTTGGGGATTTGCAATCGCCTGCTGTGGATGCAACAAGCTTATCAATTAACAGCAGTAGATTGCATTTTACAGAAAACTCCTTTTAGCTTCGACGTTTCAGTTTGGGAGTTCTTCTGGCCATTAATCACTGGAGCGCGTTTAGTTGTGGCTAAACCAGGAGGACATAAAGATAGTGCTTACTTGGTTAACCTAATTTTACAGCAGCAGGTTACTCATGTGCATTTTGTCCCTTCTATGCTCCAGGTCTTCTTAGAAGAACCAAGTCTGGAAAATTGCCGTAGCTTGAAACGAGTTATATGTAGTGGTGAAGCATTACCTGTAGAACTTCAAGAACGCTTTTTTGCTCGGTTAGACTGCGAATTGCACAATCTCTACGGGCCAACAGAAGCGGCAATAGATGTCACCTACTGGCAATGCTTTCCAAATGGCAATCTTAGGACAGTACCGATTGGTCGTGCGATCGCCAACACACAAATTTACATTTTAGACGAGCATCTGCAACCAGTTCCTGTAGGTGTAGCCGGAGAATTGCATATTGGTGGTGCAGGATTAGCAAGAGGCTATCTCAACCGTCCAGAGTTGACAAAAGAAAAATTCATTTCCAACCCCTTTGACAATTCAAAATTATATAAAACTGGAGATTTAGCGCGTTATTTCTCAGATGGCACAATTGAATACATCGGACGAATTGATAACCAAGTAAAAATACGTGGTTTCCGCATCGAATTGGGAGAAATTGAGGTATTACTGAACCAATATGAGGAGGTGCAGGCATCTTGTGTTATTGCCCGCGAAGATACGACGGGAGATAAACGCTTAGTCGCCTATATAGTGCCGCATCAGCACTCTAAACCCACAACCAATGAACTGCGGCAATTCCTGAAAGCAAAGCTACCAGACTACATGGTGCCAAGTGCTTTTGTAATATTGGAATCAATGCCACTCACTTCTAACGGCAAAGTAGACCGTCGCGCTTTACCCGCACCGGATTTATACAGCGAAATCAAAGATAAATATGTAGCCCCACGTACTCCAATTGAAGAAATACTGGCGCAAACTTGGTCACAAGTACTGCAACTGCCACAGGTAGGCATACACGATAACTTCTTTGAACTTGGGGGACACTCACTATTAGCAACACAATTAGTTTCACGCATCCGCAACATTTTCAAAGTGGAACTACCATTGCGAGAGTTGTTTGCCGCCGCCACACTAGCCGAATTAGCACGAGAAATTGAACAATTACAGCAACAAGACTTAGAACTGTCTGCACCACCTATCTTACCAAGGGCGGAGAATGTACAATTAGCACTGTCTTATGCTCAACAGCGTCTGTGGTTTTTAGACCAATTCGAGCCAAACAGTCCCTTCTACAACATGTCCATAGCCTTGCGTTTAGCAGGAACTGTGGAAGTTGCCGCATTAGAACAAAGCTTTCAAGAAATTATTCATCGCCACGAAGCGTTACGTACTAATTTCATTACGGTTGATGGACAGGCAACACAAATCATTCAAACAGAAACGAATTGGACAGTATCAGTTGTTGATTTGAAGCATTTATCTACAACTGAACAAAAAATAGCTTCACAGCAATTAGTGCAACAACAAGCTATTCAACCCTTTGAGTTAGCAACACAAGCATTGGTAAGAGCAACATTAGTAGTGCTATCCGAGACAGAACACATACTGTTAATGTGTATACACCACATAGTCTCTGATGGCTGGTCAATTGGTCTGTTTCTCCAAGAACTAGCAGCACTGTACAATGCTTATTCTCAAGGTCAGCCGTCACTATTAGCACCACTGCCGATTCAATATGCAGATTTTGCACTGTGGCAAAGACAGTGGTTGCAAGGAGAAGTACTACAAAGCCAATTGAGTTATTGGCAACAAAAATTGGCTTCGGCTCCAACCTTATTGTCGCTACCCACAGACCGACCAAGACCGGCTGTGCAAACTTACCAAGGAACACATCAAGAGTTTGCACTTTCTGAAGAACTAACTGGTAAGCTGGCAAAACTCAGCCAAGAGCAAGGGGTGACTCTGTTCATGACGCTGTTGGCAGCGTTTGATACCCTGCTTTACCGCTACACAGATACAGAAGACATTCTGGTGGGTTCGCCAATTGCTAACCGCGATCGCAGTGAGATAGAAGGGTTAATTGGCTTTTTCGTCAATACTCTAGTCATGCGTACTGATTTATCAGGCAACCCCAGTTTTAGCGAATTACTCAGTCGTGTTCGCGAAATAGCAATGGAGGCATATTCTCATCAGCATTTGCCTTTTGAAATGCTGGTAGAAGCATTGCAGCCAGAACGGGATCTTAGCCATTCACCATTGTTTCAAGTAATGTTTGTCCTCCAGAATGCACCCACATCTGGATTAGAACTAACTGGGTTAACTATCAGTTCATTGCCAATAAAAGGTACAACTTCAAGGTTTGATTTAACCTTAATAATGCAGAACACTGTCACTGGGCTAGTAGGGGTGTGGGAGTACAACACTGATTTGTTTGATGCTAGTACCATTGAGCGAATGACTGGTCATTTTGTGACATTGCTTGAAGGTATTATTGCTAACCCAGAGGAGCGAATTTCCCAATTACCACTGCTGACACAACCAGAACAACAAAAGTTACTTGTCGAGTGGAACGATACAGGAGCGGATTATCCACAGGATTTGTGCATCCATCAGTTGTTTGAGGAACAGGTGGATAGTACACCCGATGCGATCGCAGTTGTATTTGAAGATCAACAACTGACTTACTATGAATTAAACTACCGCGCTAACCAGTTGGCGCACTACTTGCGGTCTTTGGGTGTAGGGTCTGATGCCCTGGTTGGTTTATGTGTAGAGCGTTCTTTAGAGATGGTCATAGGATTATTGGGGATTCTCAAAGCGGGTGCTGCTTATGTGCCACTTGACCCAGAATATCCCAGCGATCGCTTGAGCTTTATTTTAGAAGATGCTCAAGTTTCAGTATTGCTAACCCAGCAGTCAATTCTTGACAGATTGCCCCAGCATCAAGCACAGCTTGTTTGTTTGGATACTGACGCTAAACTGATTTCCCAATCGGGTCAGGACAATCTCATCTCCGACGTACAAGCAAATAACTTAGCTTATATAATTTATACTTCTGGTTCTACAGGTCAACCTAAAGGTATAGCTATGAATCAGCTTGCCCTTAGCAATCTAATCTTGTGGCATCAGGAAAATCTGAAAATTTCTCGTGGAGCAAAAACCCTACAATTTGCTTCTATTAGCTTTGATGTCTCCTTCCAAGAAATATTCACTACCTGGTGTTCTGGAGGCACATTGTTCTTAATTGGGGAGGAATTACGCAAAGATACATCAGCTTTGTTAGGTTTTCTCCAACAAAAAGCAATTGAGAGAATGTTTCTCCCCTTTGTTGCCTTACAGCAACTAGCTGAAGTTGCTATTGGTGGTGAATTAGTTAATAGTCATTTGCGGGAAATAATTACTGCTGGGGAACAGTTGCAGATTACTCCCGCTATTTCCCAATGGTTAAGCAAACTAACTGATTGTACATTGCACAATCACTATGGGCCATCAGAGAGCCATTTAGCCACTAGTTTTACTCTGGCTAATTCAGTGGAGACTTGGCCTCTACTTCCTCCCGTTGGTCGTCCCATTGCCAACGCGCAAATTTACATTCTGGACAGGTTCTTACAGCCTGTACCCGTTGGTGTACCAGGAGAATTGTACATTGCTGGTGTCCTTTTAGCCCAAGGCTACTTCAACCGACCAGAGTTAACACAAGAAAAATTTATTCCCAACCCCTTCGCTCGAAGCAGGGGAGCAGACGAGCAGACGAGCAGACGAGCAGAAATTCTTCCTAATTCCCAATCCCCAATCCCCAGTCCCCGACTTTACAAAACAGGGGATTTAGCACGCTATTTAAATGATGGCAATATTGAATACTTGGGGCGTATTGACAATCAGGTGAAAATTCGGGGTTTCCGCATCGAGTTGGGAGAAATTGAAGCAGTACTGAGCCAACTTGATGTGCAAGCATCTTGTGCGATCGCCCGCGAAGATATTCCTGGGAACAAACGCCTAGTGGCTTACATTGTGCCTCAAGAAGGGCAGAAACTCACAGTCAGCTTTGTGCGTAACTTCTTAAAGGAAAAGTTACCAGAATATATGGCGCCAAGTGCGATCGTTATCTTAGAAGCTTTACCGCTTACCCCCAACGGTAAACTAGACCGCCGCGCATTGCCCGTACCTGATTTACACAGCCAATTATTGGACAAATATGTTGCCCCACGTAACCCAATCGAAGAAATCCTGTCGCTAATTTGGGCGCAAGTTCTGAAAGTAGAGCAAGTGGGTATACATGATAACTTCTTTGAACTTGGAGGACACTCGTTACTAGCAACGCAACTCATCTCCCGCGTGCGTACCAGCTTGAAAGTAGAACTACCATTGCGTAGCTTATTTGCTGCACCAACCGTTGCTGAATTGTCCCACAACATTCAACAGTTACAGCAACAGGATTTAAAACTAACATCATCACTCATCTTACCAAGGGCAAAGAATGCAGAATTACCACTGTCTTATGCCCAAACACGGCTATGGTTTTTAGACAAATTAAACCCGAACAGCGCCTTCTACAACTTACCCATAGCTTTGCGTCTAGTCGGAACTCTTGATCAAACTGCGCTACAACAGAGCTTGCAAGAAATTATTCTTCGCCACGAAGCGTTACGCACCAACTTTGTCATCGTTGATGGAAAACCTTCTCAAATCATTCAAACAGAGGCGAATTGGACACTATCAGTTGTTGACTGCAAATATCTGACAACAAGCGAGCAAGAAATATTAACACAGCAATTAGCGCAACAACCCTTTGACTTAGCAACTGAAGCATTAGTTAGAGCAACATTATTAGTGCTGTCTGAGACAGAACACGCCTTATTAGTATGTATGCATCACATAGTCAGTGATGGTTGGTCAATGGGTGTGTTTGTTCAAGAACTAGCAGGGCTGTACACTACTTATTCTCAAGGTGAGCCGTCTCCTTTAACACCACTGCCGATACAGTACGCAGATTTTGCAATTTGGCAGCGAAATTGGTTGCAAGGAGATGTCTTACAAAGTCAATTGAGTTACTGGCAACAACAACTGGCAAACGCACCAGCTTTGTTGTCACTACCAACTGACCGACCTAGACAATCTATGCAGACTTTTGCAGGAGCATATCAACAGTTTGCCCTCTCGAAGAAGCTAACTGATAAACTTGTGCAACTAAGCCAGCAACAAGGTTGTACCCTCTTTATGACGCTGTTGGCAGCGTTTGATACCTTACTTTACCGCTACACAGGTACAGAAGACATTTTGGTGGGTTCGCCAATTGCCAACCGCGATCGCAGTGAGATAGAAGGGTTAATTGGCTTTTTTCTGAACACCTTAGTTATGCGTACCAATTTGGCAGGCAATCCTAGCTTTAGCGAATTACTAGGTCGTGTTCGTGAAATGGCGATGGATGCATACTCTCATCAGAATTTGCCTTTTGAAATGCTAGTAGAAGCATTGCAGCCAGAACGGGATCTCAGTCACACACCACTGTTCCAAGTGATGTTTGTCCTCCAAAATGCTCCTATATCTCAACAATTGGAGTTGACTGGGTTAACTGTCAGTCCACTGGTGGTAAAAAGTACAACTACCAAGTTTGATCTAACCTTGGCAATGGAAAAAACTGCCACTGGACTGGTGGGGGTGTGGGAATACAACACTGATTTGTTTGATGCATCCACCATTGAGCGAATGACGGGTCATTTTCTGACATTACTTGAAGGTATTATTGCTAACCCAGAGGAGCGAATTTCTCAACTGCCACTGTTAACAGAATTTGAGCAACATCAACTATTAGTAGAGTGGACTGATACTCAGGTAGATTATCCGCTAGATAAGTGTATCCATCAGTTGTTTGAGGAGCAGGTTCAGCGTACACCTGATGCTGTGGCAGTTGTGTATGAAGACCAACAACTTACATACCAGGAGTTGAATAGTCGTGCTAACCAGTTGGCACACTACCTCAAGTCTTTGGGAGTAACCGCAGATGTGCTGGTGGGCATTTGTGTGGAACGCTCAATAGAAATGGTGGTGGGATTACTAGGTATTCTTAAAGCGGGTGGGGCTTATGTACCACTTGACCCTGAGTATCCGACTGAGCGGTTGCACTTTATGTTAGAAGATGCTCAAGTTTCAGTGTTGCTGACTCAGCAGAAACTCCTTGACAGACTGCCCCAACATCAAGCAAAACTTCACTTCGGCTCTGCTCAGTACAAGGTTTGTTTAGATACTGACTGGCAGCTTATTTCTCAGTCAAGTCAGGATAATCTAATCACTGAAGCACAAGCAACTAATTTGGCTTATGTGATTTATACCTCCGGTTCTACAGGTCAACCCAAAGGAGTGCTGATTGCCCATCAAGGATTACTAAATTTGGTGTTCTGGCATCAACATACTTTTAAAATCACTTCATCAGACAAAGCTACCCAACTGGCAGGAACAGGATTTGACGCTGCGGTATGGGAATTATGGCCTTACCTGACGGCAGGAGCAAGTATTTATTTAGTCAAATCTGAACTAGTGACCTCACCAGTAAATCTACAAGACTGGTTGAGATCGCAGCAGATTACTATCAGTTTTGTGCCAACACCAGTAGCACAGGAGTTATTGTCATTGGAATGGACAACGGAAAGATTAGCTATCCGTTACATGCTGATAGGAGGGGATAAGCTTCATCAGTATGCATCAGTGTCAGTGCCGTTCCAAGTAATAAATAATTATGGACCAACAGAGAATACTGTTGTCACAACTTCTGGGGTAGTATTTGCTACTGGGCAACAGATGTCGCCGAGTATTGGGCGTCCAATTGCTAACACCCAAGTCTACATCTTAGACGAGTATCTGCAACCAGTGCCTGTGGGTGTACCAGGAGAACT
>NZ_JAYGHD010000059.1:0-21935 GCF_034932245.1 Nostoc sp. UHCC 0251 | reverse complement strand
GCGGCCACGATAGTTTAGGGGTAGCCCTACGCAAAAATAGCTCGATGCCAGGTTTCATTTTTCAATAAAAGCCTTCTCAAATAACTTTGAGGAGGCTTTTGTTTTTGCTCAAACGTTAAGAAGCCTGCGATCGCCATCGATCACAATTTGCTTTCTGCCGCCTAATCTTAACCCGAACTCACGTTATTTTAGAAGCTGAAATCACGGGCGTTGCTAACGGTGGTAAGTTTGCCCTAGCAGTGTGGCTGATGATTCAAGCTCATGTTGAGATCATGCAGCGTACAGAAGAGATTTTATCCAAACGCGCTTGTTGTAGAAAGAACATTTGGATGGCTTAACTAATACCATCGTCTTAGAGGGTGTTTATAAAATAAATATTAAGCAGTAGAGCAACGATGATTGCGGGCTAATCTACGTAACATAAGATTCGTCATAGCGGCATATATCATCGTTTCACTTGTTTGAGGATGATATTCGTAATCCTTACTGAGACGACGATAGCGACCAAGCCATGCAAGTGTACGCTCTACTACCCAACGTCGAGGTAATACTTTAAACCCGTCTGTGCGATCGCAACGTTTGATAATTTCGAGTCCACAACCAATGAAGTATTTAACCCAATCAACTAACGAGCCAGCATATCCGGCATCCGCCCAAACCAGATGTAGTTTAGGGAACAAGTGGTCAATTTTATCGAATACAAGCTTTGCACCGTCACGATCTTGAATGGAAGCTGCATGTACGACTGTTCAAAGGTGATGACCTTATAGCAAAGAATATTGTCTATCTTGATGAGTTTATTCCCTTTACATTCTATTGATAATTACTGCCCTAAAAATAGCTAAACTTTATACTTGAGAATATACCCTACCTTTTCACTATTGCTTGAAAAAGCATAATATCCTACTTCATGATTACTTAAAATGAATGTCATTACTTATACCATTGCAGTAGCAGCTTAAAAGATTGATATTAGAGAAGTAGTTTAAAAATATAGCTTGTCTGTCTACTACATGAATAAAAAATGGGCTGCTAAACGACTTACAATCAATCTCACATCAAGTGAGGCACAGAAGCTTGAACAATATTGTTCAATGACGGGGAGACCAGCAACGGATGTGATTCGGGAGTTAATTCGCTCTCTTTCTACTCAAGAGGAAAAAGTGTCCCAAACCTACTAAATCATACTGAACAAAAAACAAAATCATGATGAGAACATCTCAATCCCTGAGTAAAATATAGTGTTTAACGGTGATTTTACTGTAAACACGTGCTATAGGTAGCAATTACACATAATCCAGATGTGATTCTGCTTATTTAGGCATACACAATATGGATGGCTTTGAGCTAATAGTTCACCTACAAGCATCCGTGAATCCGTTCTGTTCTATCGTCTTTAGTACCAACGTATTCGAGGGAAATCACCAGTGGAGTTTAGAGGCAGGGACAATAGCATTCCTGCCCAAACCCCTCTAGCTCGACGAACTACTCAATAGCCTGCGATCGCTGTTGGGAATGGATGTATGTTCAATCTCTATCTCAGCGGTCCGACCAATTGGGGTTTTTCATGCTACTTACTACCCTTCTCCTAACGGAGAAGGGTTACAAGTTGAGTATTACCCACCCAAAGTCCTGCCTCAATTTTCCAAGACAGAACTTTCAAAAGTATTGTTGACCACTAAGGGAA
Organism: Nostoc sp. UHCC 0251; assembly: GCF_034932245.1. Taxonomy (NCBI): domain Bacteria; kingdom Bacillati; phylum Cyanobacteriota; class Cyanophyceae; order Nostocales; family Nostocaceae; genus Nostoc; species Nostoc sp. UHCC 0251. The sequence continues at coordinate 20,248 of NZ_JAYGHD010000059.1, read as the reverse complement.
TCCCAAAAATAAATTTTTCAGCTAAATTTACTAAATTCAGCTTAGTGACCGCCACTTTGAAAGTAACGATCAAAAATTTTTTCTCAATAGGGGGACACACCGTTATTTACATTGCCCATCCCATAATCAGTAATGGCTTTGCAAAAACCTACTCTTTAGATTTACATGCAGGAGTTCAGCGATCGCCTCTTGGACAGCTAAAAATCTAATGAGAGGGTACGTAAGTATGCGTAGCTTACCGTAGGTATTGCTTATTCTCAATTGCGATGAAAATTTCTCTTACGCTGCTTGTGCCTTGCGACTTCTTTGCGTTTGTGCTTTTCCAAAGGCGTTTCAAAGTGACGATGCTTTCTCATGTCTGGAAAAATGCCTGCTTTGGAAACTTCCCTTTTAAATCGACGTAAGGCTGACTCAATTCCTTCATTTTCACCCACAAATACTTGGGTCATTTTTATCTCCTACTTAATTGGTACTGGGCAATTTTAAGCCATCCAGTAGACCGGAGCGCAAAAAGGGCAGATAGTGATTCTGCCCTTAAGACGTTAAAACTTAATTTTTGATCTTAAAGTTTAGTAGCGTCCGCGGGAGTATCCTCCACCGCCGCCGCCGCGACGGTCACCACCACCACCACCAAAGGAACCGCCTCTATCTTCCTTGGGTTTAGCCTTGTTGACTTTGAGGTCGCGTCCCATCCACTCAGCGCCATCAAGAGCTTCAATGGCAGCTGTTTCTTCAGCTTCTGTACCCATCTCTACGAAAGCAAAGCCACGTGGACGCCCTGTTTCACGATCAGTAGGCAGCTGAACCCGTTTTACAGAACCATGTTCGGCAAAAACAGATGTGAGGTCTTCTTGTGTGACCTCGTAGGATAGATTACCTACATAAATTGACATGCGTTATCTCCAAAATCATAGGTGTGTAGAGATTTAGATTTCGGAGACAAGCTTGTTAAGACCAAAAGGGAAAAGCCTGTCAATACTAAAAACAAACGCTGTAACCGAATTTTATTCTCACCTAATTACCTTAGCACATCATTCAGTTCTTACCCATCGTCAAAAAGGAAGTACTAAGATTCAACATCGCTGGTAGACTTTTCAAACATACTCTAGTTCATGGATTCATAGGCAACTCTGACATTGAGTAGCAGATATTCCCCAAATAATTGCAAAATAAATGCAGTTCGTCATTGTTACTACCTGGAAATGCCGAGTACACTTGCTGACGCACAAAATTTACTTTCTGACCTCATCGCCCGCTACAGTAAGCGTGTAGATTATCTGATGATTCGCCTTGAAGAAGCAGAAGGGACTGATATCTTGTTGCGTGGCGACAAGGTAGAAACCCTCAGTGAGGGCATCTCCATTGGTGGACATATTCGCGCTTGTTATAAGGGTGGATGGGGATTGAGCTGCTTTAACCAGCTGGCGACAATTCAGGATCGGATAGAAGAAGCGATCGCTGCTGCGCGGATGGTTGGTGATGAAGAAACTTTACTTGCACCCATTGACCCGGTGCAAGCAGTATGCATTCTCCCCCTAAAAGGCACTGATCCCCGTAAAATCCCACTCTCGAAGAAAAAGCAATTGTGCGATCGCTATACTGAATTGCTCAAAAGCGTTGATCATCGGATTACCACTACCTCGGTGCGTTACGGTGACAGTGCCCAAAAAGTGATCATTGCTACGTCAGAAGGCACTTTGATCGAGCAATCTTGGGTGGATATGGAAATGCGCTTTGCAGCTACCGCTAGAAATGGTGAAACCGTACAAACTGGACGGGAAACTACTGGCTCTCGCAAAGCTTACGAAGATTTAACTGATTTAGATGAACAGGTCAAAAGTGCGGCTCAAAGAGCGATCGCAGCTTTATCTCTGCCATTGTTGAAAGGCAATACTTACACTGTAGTTATTGATCCAATTCTCACGGGTTTGTTTGTTCACGAAGCCTTCGGACATCTTTCTGAGGCCGATATGGCTTACGAAAACCCCGATCTGTTGGAAGTTATGACTATTGGACGGCGGTTTGGCCCAGAAGAACTCCAAATTTTTGATGGTGCTGCCCCAGAGGGACATCGCGGGAGCTATTTTTACGATGATGAAGGGACGCCTGCTACTACTACTCAATTAATTAAAGATGGAGTTTTAGTTGGACGTTTGCATTCTCGTGAAACCGCTGGCAAATTGGAGGAAGCGCCTACTGGTAACGCTCGTTGTCTCAACTATCACTTTACCCCCATTGTGCGGATGACAAATACCTGGATTGAACGGGGTAAAACACCAGTCAAAGACTTATTCACCGATATCAAAGAAGGAGTGTATGCCCGCAATTGGTTGGGTAGGATGACGAATGGGGAAATGTTCACCTTTAGTGCTGGGGAAGCGTGGATGATTAGGAACGGCAAAATTGCTGAACCAGTGCGGGATGTAACGCTTTCGGGAAATGTATTCCAAACTCTAGCGGATATTGAGGCAATTGGTGATGATTTTTACTGGGATGAATCCGGCGGTTGCGGTAAGGGAGGGCAAAATGGTTTGTCAGTAGGTTGTGGTGGCCCTAGTCTCCGAATTCGAGATGTAGTAGTTGGTGGGGAAACGTAAACTACCCGCAGTGATACCCAACACATGAACAAAAATCAAGTGTTGGGTTTCTTTCCTCAATCCAACCTACAGATGTTATAAGTGTTTAACCGAACTTGATATGACTAATGACCAATGACCAATGACTAATGACTTCCACAATTGAGTATAGCGATCGCTTTGCACTAATTCTTAAATTTTTAAATCCCTCAACATCCCTCCCAAGTATGAAAATAAATAACAACTCTAGATAGTAGCGCCAGTAGTTAAGGATGGCTAATCTAGAAAAAGGTGATTCGATATTTACTTCGGTTTGTTTCACCACACCAATCCTCTGTGGCGCGTGCTGGGGATTTACTGCCTGTCTGAATAAGCTGGATAGCTTCAATTAAACGTTCCTTAACACAGCGACAGATATGAAAGCAGATCAACTCCTGAAAAACTATGCCGCAGGTGTCAGAGATTTTACTGGTGTCAATTTGAGCGAGGCAAACTTAAGGGAAGCCAATCTCAGTGGCGCAATTTTAGATAGAGCAATTTTAGATGGAGCTAATCTGAGTCACGCTAATTTAGCCCAAGCCAGTTTGATCGAGGCAGACTTAAATGGAGCAGATTTGAGCAATGCTAACCTCAGTGGTAGCAACTTAAGTGGAGCTATCTTGGATGGAGCTATCTTGGATGGAGCCGCAATGGATGGAACTAATTTGAGCCAGGCTGATTTGACGGTTGCTAAACTGATTGAAACTAACTTGAGTGAAGCGGATTTACAGGAAGCAAGTTTGATAGCGGCGAATTTAGATGGAGCCGATTTGAGTGGTGCAGACTTAACTGTAGCCGACTTATCCCAAGCAAATCTCACTCAAGCAGATTTGAACCAGACAAATTTAAGCGGAGCAAATTTGGATGGAGCCAATATGGAAGGAACAATCCTAGATGAGAATGTGTAAGCTAACCCCCGCCCTTTAGGGCTGGGCTTTGTAGTAGCCCTGAGCTATCCGTGCTGAGATTACAACACAGATAACCCGAACCTCCAGGCAAGCTTACAGATTGCCCCAATAAAGAAATCATTTTTGCCCCATTCAAATCAGCATCGCCAATCCACCCACAATGACCACACTTGAAACGTTTGTCAGACCTCAGCCCAATGTGCAAGCATTGGTGGCAGGTTTGGCTTGTGTAGGCAGGTGGTACTGCAATCACCTCAATTCCTTCTTTAATACCCTTGTATTCAAGGAAGTACCGCAATTGATAAAACGACCAAGAATTAGAGCGTCTACGCTCAACCTTGTTTCTAGGTTGCTGATTAGTGCGCTCCCTAATCCCAGTCAGATTTTCAATCTTCACAATCGCATCTGTGGATTTTGCTTGCTGAATGATTCGGTAGCTGATTTGATGGTTTATCCATTGCTGAAATCTTCTCTCACGCCCCGACAACCGTTGCAAAATCTGCCTTGCCCTGCGGCGAGTAGACCTTGTGCCTTTCGTAGCTTTTTGCTGGAGAGAAGCTCTAGTTCTGTTGTATTTATCTCGAATATCAGTTACTTGTTTACCGTCCCATCTATCTCCATTACTAGTTACAGCGATGTCTCTGCGCCCGAAATCAACGCCAATCACATTGCTTGGCTTGAGTGGTTCGGGAACCTCATCTTTGATTTGAATATGAATGTAGTAGGAACCATCCCGATGCTTACACAACTGTGCCGATGTCGGTTTCCTGCCTTTGAGCTTGCCTCGTTGGTAGTTACCTGCGTCAATCTTGATATGCTCCCTACTATTGAGCAAAGTCAGACTAACACTCCAGTCTTTCTCTCTAAATGCGAAAATTCTAGCGTCGTAGTCGGCGCTAGTAGGCTTAAAATCTTTGACTGGTTTATTCTTCTGTTTGGCAGTTTTACGGTTAGCTCCCACTCTGGCACAAGCCCTAACAGCCAAATTAGCAGACAACCCAAACAACGAACGCAAGTCTTGATAAACCATGTTTTGAATGGTTGTCTTGCTTGTTATTTGAGGTTTAACTTGCTGATTAGCATAATTGCAAGCATCCGCAAACGCCTTCAATGTTGCCTCTATTTGGGCAACATTGAAGGCGTGGGGTTAAGCTTGCAAACCAGCGTCAGTACTTGTTCCATAAGACAAATTATATCACAAGTGAAGTACTGACGGCGAATAAATTCGCCTGCGCCTTACCCCCATACATGAATATAGGGGCTTCCACGGCGCGAGGTGCTTGGTGACATCTCTCACTACGGTGGTGTACACAAGTCGGAAATAGTAGTCTGTCAAGGAATAATTGACGAGTCTATTCTTTGTCTTGACGGCGATTTACCCTTATCTCTCTAACGTGTCAGTTTTTTAGACGCGATAAATCGCGTTTCTACATGAGGGGTTTCTGGCTTATCCCAAGCGTATTGGGATAAAACTGGATCTGACTTGTGTGTACACCACCTTAGGGACTTCCAAGTAAAAAAATAATTAATCTTTTTGGAAGGCAGGGGGAGAAAAAATTGGATAGTGACATAGTGACGTTGGATGCAGGAATTGAGTAATTTAATTCTTGGATGTACCCTGAGAAATTGGAATGTTGTATGAGAGTCTATAACTTGTGTGTAGAGATTATCTGCTTACAAGAAAAAGTAAGCTGGATATATTTTGTATACACAGGAATACTACTTTGAAAAAATTTGCTACAAGTAGTGTTATTTACGATTGTCATAATTAAAACAATTGACTCTCAACTATCAATGGTGAACTCTATCCTCGTTGTCACACTCTATGTCAACCCTATGACTGGGAATGATACCAATACTGGTTCACGGTTGAGTCCGTTTAAAAGTCTCACCCGTGCCTTAAAAGTAACCAAAATCTCCACGATAATTCATCTAGAGTCGGGGACTTACAACGCTGCTAGTGGTGAGGTGTTCCCACTGATAATTCCTGAGAAGGCCACGGTAGTGGGTAACGAAACGAACAAAGGTATAGGGATTGTAATTTCCGGGAGTGGCGAGTATCAAAGCCCCAGCTTTGGTATGCAAAATATCACGCTTCTCTTACTAGAAAATGCCAGTCTTTTAGGTGTAACTGTCACCAATACCTTAGCCAAAGGTACTGCTATCTGGATTGAATCGGCTGCACCTACTTTAGCTAACAATACTTTGAGAGACTGTGGGCGGGAAGGTGTATTTACCACTGGCACTGCCAAACCCACAATTTTGGATAACATATTTGTGCAAAATACTACTAGTGGATTAGTGATGGCAGGTCATAGCCAGGGAGAAGTACTGGGGAATGTATTTCAAAGAAACCCTTTAGGTATAGTAATTAGTGACTTTGCTGCTCCTAAGATCGCAAATAACAAATTATCAGAAAATCGCACCGCGATCGCACTTTCTCGCAACGCCCAACCTGTGCTGCGTCAAAATCTGATTGCTAAAAATACCCAAGGTGGTCTATTAGTCAATGGTAATGCAGTCCCCGATTTAGGTAATACTGAAGATTCAGGTGATAATATTTTTCGTGATAATAGTGAATTTGATTTATACAATGGCACTACACAAAAGCTGATTTCCGTAGGTAATCAATTAAATCCGTCTCTAGTCAAAGGTTTAGTCGAATTGATCCCAGCCAGTCTAGTAGCGGTTAGCACTAGTTTCTCTAAGGCTCCGACAGAATCCCCATCTCCACAATTCCTCGAGTTTCCCAATCTAGATGGACATTGGGCAGAACCATTTATTCAGGCATTAGTGAGGATGGATTTAATTCATGCTTTTGCCGATGGTAGCTATCAGCCAGATAAACCCATGACTCGCGCCCAGTATGCAGTTCTGGTGGCGATCGCCTTTAACCCATTTCCCAAAATTTCAGCACCTGATTTTACTGATGTACCCAAGGATTTTTGGGCTTATAGTGCGATCCAAATTGCGGCTAGTGGTGGCTTTGTTGGCGGATTTAGCGATCGCACTTTCCGCCCCGATCAAAATGTGCAACGGCTACAAGTGATTGTTTCCCTAGTAAACGGACTGGGACTACCAGCTGTTGATAACGATATTTTAGAAGTATATAGCGATCGTCATACCATTCCCGACTATGCCCAAAAAGCCGTTGCTACTGCTACACAACAAAAAATCATCGTTAATTACCCAGATCCCCAACTACTTGCACCTTTACGGAGAGCAACACGCGCCGAAGTTGCAGCAATGGTTTATCAGGCATTAGTAGCCATTGGGCGAACATCTGCGATTAAATCAGTCTATGTAGGGTTGCATTCTAGAAGTTGACAAGTAGAATAGGAAACACTGCTTATCGGCTTGGTACTCTTGGAAAAAAAAACCATGTAGTTAAAAGCACGTTAGGCTAATATGCGATGGGTGAAAAATCTTAGACCTATTGCCTAAAGCTAATAGCCCCATGTTAACAACACTTCCAGATACTTCTGCCAACTTGGCGATCGCTTTATTAATTAACTATAGTTTTGATCTCAGTGGGTATAGTGCCAATGAGCTAGTTGAGCGTTGGCAAACGCAATACCCACTGAATTGGCTACACCTGGCAGTGATTGAGGCACTATATCAAGGTCGTTATAAAGCGGTTTCCGTGCAGCAAATCTTAGTATTTTGGCAGCGCCGGGATCAGGCTACATATCATTTCAACATGGAATTTGAACGGATGATTTGTAGCAAGTTTCCCCAAAGCTTAACCTCGTTAGCTGCACCAGCCCTACCACTAGCCAAGAAAAACCCTACTTTAGAAAAAGTGACGAGTCCTCAATTACCACCAGCTAGGATTCGCAATGGCCATCAACACAGCAATACTGCAACTCTCCAACTGAAAAGTTCCGAACCAAAGACATCTTTGAGTGAAGAAGAACAGAAGCAGGAAGATAGAGACAATAAAACTGTTCTAAAGTCTCCGCTTTCTGGGAAATTTGTCTCTTCGGCAACCGTTCAGATATCATCTGCCGTCAGCCAAAGGCAAACTTTACAAGAAAGCCCACAGCCCTCTCTATCAGCAAGCCATCGTCAACGACAGCCGAAACTACTCCCACCTGCTGCTATTCATGCCCCAATCGGGCAATTTACTCCCGAAAAAAGCGATCGCTCTGACTCTTTCACATCTAAACTTAAAGCGATGTCTAGTGAACAGAATCCGCCAGATGCGGGGAGTGAGGACAGACGCGATTAATCGCGTCTGTACGGAGTGGGGGGAAGAGGAGCAGGGGGAGCAGGGGAGCAGAGGAGCAGGGGAGCAGAGGAGCAGGGGAGCAGGGGGACTAGAAGAATAACAATGCCCACAATACCCACTTGCCCTGAGCGTTCGCGTAGCGTCTCGCAGAGAAGGGATGCCCAATGCCCAATTGGATTTTTATTCCGCAACTAACTCCTTAAAGCCCTCATCATCGGCAATTTCATCAAAATCTAGGTCAGTTGCTGCGTCTTCTTTATACCTGGGATTAAGTTCAATTGCTTGTTGTAGAGATAGCAGAGATAATTCAACTTGTCTTTGCAGTGCGTAACAGGCTGCTTTGTTGTAATGGGCACTGGCATAATCTGGCTTAATTTCTAAAGCTTTGTTAAAACTAGCGATCGCTTCATCATCGCGTCCTAATCTTACCAAGGTATAACCGTGTTTATCCCAGATTTTGGGAGAATTAGGCTGAAATTCCAGCGCTTTTTCCAAGGAGACTATTGCCTCTTCGTATTGTTCCAATGCTACTAGGGAAAGACCGCGATTCAACCAAGCAACAGCATCATCAGGCTTAATTTGTGTAGCTTTGTCAAATGAGGCAAAGGCTTGTTGATGCTGTTGTAAGTTCCCAAAAGCAACACCGCGATCGCACCAAGCTTGATGATAATCTGGTTGAATCGCAATAGCTCTATCGTAGGATGCGATCGCATCTTTGTAGCGTTTCAACCTTCCGAGAGTTAGACCTCGTTTTAACCAAGCCACAGGTTCATCAGCTTGGATTTTCACCGCTTGGTTGTAAGCTGCGATCGCATCTTCATAGCGCTTTTGGGAAAATAGTTCATCTCCCTGTTTTACATACTCATCAGCAGTTAATTCTGGTTGTTGTGGCTGTTCGTGTATTTCTTCCTCAACTTCATGATTCACCGCCTCTAAGATAGATTCAGGTGTGATTTCAGTTAGTTCTTGAAGAATCAGATCCTTCCTTTCTTGGGCATCCAATTGTAACTCAGATAGTTGAGAGACAAACTCAGTTTCTAATCTTTCTAACTTCTCCAAAATGAGAATCTTTTGTTGTTGAGCATTCCATTGTAAATCTGAGAACTGCGAACTAAACTCAGAACCAGATTTTTCTAAATTCTCAATAATTAACTTTTTGTGCTTTTGAGCATCTACTTGTAATTCCGATAGTTGTTCAGCAAATTCTGACTGTAATGCAGCTAAACTTTCAACAGTTTTATTTTTTTGCTCTTGAGCATCTAGCTGTAATTTAGATAATTGAGATTTCAATTCTTTATCTAATATTCCAAAGTTATCAAATGCAATTTCTTTTTCTTTTTGAGCATCTCTTTGAAATTCAGATAGTTTTTCAGCAAATTCTAACTGCAATTTTGCTAAGTTTTCAATAGCTATATCCTTTTGGTTTTGAACATCAAACTGCCATCCAGAAAGTTGAGATGTGAACTCAGACCTTGATACTTCTAAATCAGCAACAGCTAGTTCTTGCTGTTGTTGCACATTTAAGCTTAACTTAGAAAGTTCTTCTGCCATCACAGATGCTAATTTTCCTAAATTTTCTAGTGCTATATCTTTTTGTTGTTGAGCGTCAAACTCTAACTTAGATAGCCCAGAAGCAAATTTTGACTCTAAATTTTCTATATTTTCTTGAGATTTTTTGAGTTCATTTTCTAATCTACTTAATACCTGTGCTTTAGCTAAATCTAGCTCATAAGTAAAGATAGATACATTTCCTTCTTGTTCATTTTTAATTTTTTGTTGTAAAGCAGTCTTTTCCTGCTCTAATTCATGATTAATTTTTTTAGCTTCTTGAATAACGTTTTCAGCCTCTTGCTTAACAGTGGTTAGCTGATTTTGCAAATTTTCCATTCCGTGAAATTGTTGCATTGCTCTATCAACAATTTCACGGATTACTACGCGTCGCAGAAGCCAAAATAAAGCAATGATTGCGACTGGAAATAGACTTAATATAACTAGCCAGATATTGATTAAAATAGTTGTCCGGTTAAAAGCCCTCCTTAAATCAGATTGAACTTGCTTTTCGGCTCGTAATCGCGTCAATTCTTCCCGTTCCTGATTCGATAAGACTGGAGTAGGAGTTAGTGCTGGGGGAGCTAATGGTGCAGATTGTCCACTGGCAATAGTAGCAGGTAGCACTAAAGGGAAAAAAACAATAGTGCTTTTTACAATTAAAGCGAAAATAGCTTGATTTTTGCTCTTCATAACAACCATCTGAGTCTGTTGGTCAGTTTTTGAAGCGGCGTGCCTCTTTCCAATCTATAACAGAATTAAGTAATTAAATGTTGTAGAGGCAGTGAGAAATGCTTAACAAACCTTAACCAATGCGTTCCCTGGCCTCTTAGTGTACGTAAAACTTCAGTGGTGGAATGCAGTCAAGTTTTTAACATTCTTTGTGTGAGGTATCATTATAACATTACTAAGTTATAGCTACTGCCAAAGACTGCAAAAACCAAGCAACACAAATAAAATTTATCAACCCAGAGATGACAGATTGCAGGAACATCGACGCTTTCTTAAACCATTCACCGAATTAGGTTCGGACTTTGTTTCTACAGATGACAGTATGCAAAGTGCAGGTTTGCTTACTTGGCACTAACATTAGATTATCTAGGGTAAGCAGATTACTTGTTCTAAAATTTACTTAACAAAGGTGGTAAAAAATGAGTCGCATAAATCCTTACACACTGCAATTGCAGATTACCCGAATGTTTGAGCAAGGTCAATCATTTTTTGCCACAACCAAGGTACAGGAATGGTTGAAAGAACGCAAACACAATCCAGAAGATTATGAGATTATTTTCCATAAAAAACCTGCGCCTCCTGGTTCAAAAGAAGTAATGGTAGTCGAAATTGAATTACGCCGTAAAGATGGACAACCTGTAGATCCTTGGTTGCAGGAACAAGCAAATCTCCATGCCTAATTTTAAAAAGTAGCAATTTTCAATTTAAATCATATTATCTTAACAGAATTTACCAAAATTTAGCGTTCCCAATTGCGGAACGCTCTTTGTTATCTTTGTGTTGCTCATAAATACTTTTAAATGTATCAAAATGGAATCTAATCAGCGCTGGGTTTATGCCTTTTGGGTTTACTTTGGAATTTTGATGTCCATCTCTATGTCAGCTTATCTAAAAATTATTCCCAAAAGTTGACTTAGGCGCTGACATGTGCAGTATTCTGTTATTTACTTGGTTGGCAGAGAGAGCAAACTTGAACAAATTTGAAAAAACTCAACCTTGAAAAAACTATACTTAGAAATTCTACTTTTGCCTCTGCCCTTTTGCTCTTCCTGTAGTAGCTTGGGGTAAGCCTCTATGTCTATAGATTAATTAAAATCATCCTATCAGGTGAGCCTAATGGATGAGGTATAAAAAACACAAAACATTGTACCTTGAGGCTATAAATGATTGCTTGGCACACCAATTTATAGGCTCAAAAATTAGGAAGTGGATGATGACTGTAAACCAAATTATTGGAGATTTACAAAATCAAATTTTTACCAACTTTGGGAAACGTTTTTTTGCGTGGATGATGGCTCAAAGTAGCAGCACTTATGATAAAGTTGTACGTGAGCGCAAACTTTCTCTTTTTGCTAATCTCCAAGGTAAAGTGTTAGAAATTGGCCCAGGAACAGGCCCTAACCTACCCTACTATCCTAAAGATATCCACTGGATAGGAATCGAGCCAAACCCCCACATGCACTCCTATCTCGAAAAACAAGCTGAAAAATTGGGCTTAAAAATCGACCTCAGAATTGGTAATGCTGAATGGTTAGATGTTGAAGATAACAGCATAGATACTGTTGTTAGTACCTTAGTTTTGTGTTCAGTGACGAATATAGATTACACATTACAAGCAATTTTAAGAGTACTCAAACCAGGTGGACGCTTCTTATTTATTGAACACGTCGCTGCACCCCAAGGAACTGTATTGCGAGAGCTACAAAGCAGAGTTAGTCCGATTTGGAAAGTCATAGGTGATGGTTGTCATCCAGATAGGGAAACTTGGATAGCCTTAGGAAATTCTGGTTTTACTAGTGTTCATTATGAGCGATTTGATGCACAATTGCCGATTGTTAGTCCTCATATTATCGGCGTAGCGACTAAATGAAATAACTTTTAGGGATTGCTGAATAAAAGTATGAATATCTCACGCATAGGAGCGAGTGTGCGGAGAAAGTTCATATATTCACCCAGCAATGCCTCTTTTCTGAAAAAGTGTTTATTTAAGAATAGATATTATCTGCGCGATTACCCATATCAAAAACATTAAATTCAATCCCGTCTAACTTTAGCCTCAAAGCCTCTAATAAGAGGCTTATCCTTTCTTCAAGAAAAATTGTTAGGGCATTTTCAGGAAGTGCATCGGCTCTTGACCATTCAAGAATAATCGTTGGTATAAGATGAGACTGTAGCACTGTTTCTAAATCAGGCTCGTCATATTCTTTGAGATAATCTAATGGATTTTTATCGCTAATTTTCAAATTAGTTATTTGAGACAGATAGGCAATATTCATCAAGCTGTCACATTCTATTTGGCTAGCAATGCCACTTTGCTTAATAAAGTTAACTGGAAATATATGGTGTAAGTTAGGCTTATCTGTTAGCAGATAATAAACATCAGACAAAACATCCCTATGAGGTTTTGCCCAATCTTGCGGTTTGTGGTTTGCATAAAGTGATAGTATTGCTCTGGATAAACGACCTCTATAACTATAGAAAGATTTTCTTATCGAATTTCTATCAATATCAAATTTATTGAATGAGTAAGTACTATTAGCCTTTTTTTGATTAACAAAGTATATATGTTCCCAGAGGTGAGTAGTGTTTGTTAGTAAATCTACATTATGAAAACTATAATACCAAAAATATTTATTTAAAAAACTATAATCTGGTTTATCATTCCGATAAAAGTATGCTGTAATAGTCAGGTATAAATATCGGTAAGGGATTAATCTTCCACCTTTAATATGCAAGATATTATCAAAGAAATCAAAAGTTTTAGCAACGGCTATTTTAAAATTAGACCATACAGCTTCAATATGTTCTGTTTTTAGCTTATTAAGATACATATCAGTAATATTTTGTATCCCAGCTTCGGGAAATTCAATTTTTACTACTACAGCTAGCATCTGTAGCAATGTCCAATTATCAATATTGGCGTATTGACTACTAAAAATACTTTTTTTAAACTTATCAAATAATTCACGAAGATAGAACCCAGAGATATTATTTGTCTGATTTTCAGAACGGAAGGTCTTAGCAACCACAATATCAAAGATATCCAAAGGTTTGCCAGCTTGATTAATACGCTCAAAAATTTGACAAACTTCCGCAACTTCAATACCTCTTAACTCAATGAAAGAAATTTTATAACTATATAAGACTTCTCTAATCCTTCTCAATTGTTGCATATAGGGATTTTCAAAGTCACCGTATCCATTTTTATGAAGATTTCTTTCTATTTCTCCAGGATTTTTAAAAATATCTATTAAACTGACAATTAGTTTATCTTGATAACGGTTTTTTCTCCCAGTATTTGCTGTAAGCTTGCCATCTCTATCATCGATTTCGTCCCAAAACAAAAACCTTTTTGCATAGCTTGTGTCATCAGTCGCATCAGTAAGTTTAATAGTCAAGTCTATATATAGTGTTGGATCAAAGTTTTCGTTATTAGCAATTTTACCCTTGCCCCCATGTATTGATGTTAATAGAGAAGTTGTTCTTTGTTGTCCATCTAAAATGTATTGGTATTCATTCGATTGAAAATTATCAGCAAACTTTATACCACCTATTTCTCTATGACTTTCTAGCTTGGTATTAGTTTTCCAAATTAGAATACTTCCTAAAGGGTAAAACTTATAAATACTATCCCAAAGTTTTTTAACATTCTCTTTCTCCCAGACAACATCTCTTTGAAAGGTTGGAATTTGATATTTATTTGATAGAAGATTTTCCAAATAGAGAGCAATACTCTGATCATCCGCCTTAATGCGTTCAGTAGATGTAAACATTGAATTAACCTTATCTAAGTTTGAGTAAATATCAAGATTGATGTGTGAATTTTACTTGCTTTAGTAAAATTCCATACAAAGTTAACTGATATTTAATTAAGTGGCAACTCAGATTTTAGAAAATCTCTGTAACCTTTCTTCCATGCCTACGTTACCCTGTAAGCCTCCTGTGTGTACTAGCAGTAAGGAGTCGCCCTTACTAAAAAATCCCTGCTTTAGTAAATCCATTACACCGTAAAACATTTTGGCGGTATACACGTAATCAAGGGGTACGCCATGTTCCTCTGTGAAATGCTGGCTGAACAGTAGTAATTCATCGTTCACCTTTGCATAGCCACCGAAGTGGTAATCACATACCAATTCCCAGGAAGCGGGAGAACTATATGGTGTGGGTAGGCCAGAGGCGAGGTAATTTGTCAATAAACTTTCAATTTCTTGGGCGAGAAATACACCATTTTTTAGAACGGGAAAAGCGATCGCTCTTTGTCCTTCATGCAACGAAAGCGCAATACCTGCTAATGTGGTAGCTGTACCGCAGGCTACGCATATATGATCAAAGGCGTAGGCGTAGCCAGCACTTCGGCTGCGCTCATTAACCGCCGTAGGCATTGCACGATCAATTATCTCTGTACAGCCGCGCACACCATTTAAATTACTCCCGCCTTCGGGAATGATAAACACCTCGCCGAAACTTTGTCGCAGATATTCCTCTAACTCTGGTGTGTTGCGCTGTCGATACATCTCGCGGTTCAGATAGACAAGCTGCATACCCTGTTGGACAGCAAAACTCAGCGTCGGGTTTAATGGTAGCCTCTCCTCGCCACGAATTAAACCAATGGTACGAAAACCGAAAAGACTACCAGCCGCCGCAGTTGCATAGATGTGATTGGAATAAGCACCGCCAAAGGTTAGCAGCGTTGTGAAATTTTTCTCCTTCGCTTCCAAAAGATTGTATTTCAGCTTAAACCATTTATTACCATTAACCCACGGGTGCATGAGATCGAGGCGCAGTACATACAGATCAACACCTGCCTTACGGGCGATTTCGCTGTTGATTTGTTGTAGGGGAGGAGAAAATATTAACGACATGCGTAAACATTTTAACTTAGTATTTGCATTTTCTTATATTCATTATTAATGATAAACATTGAGTAGTTACAATGGTCAGTCATTCAAAATAAAGAATAAATCTTTCTGATGATTCGCTTTAGAAATTGGCATTTTACTAATTGAATGTTTCAGGTAAATATAAGAAACATAACACTTGCTCCAGATAATATTCTTTTTGGGTACAAATAAATGGTTGCACTCACACAGCTTACTCCAGTTATTCCCAATCCAGGACGTTTAACGATTGAAACTGTTGAAATTGCTCCTGAAACGACTGCTATCCGTTGTCTCGACTGGGATAGAGAACGTTTTGATATCGAGTTTGGTTTACGGAATGGCACAACCTATAATTCTTTCTTAATTCAGGGAGAAAAAGTTGCCTTAGTTGACACATCTCACCGTAAGTTTGAGGAATTATATCTTGAGGTAGTGGCGGGATTAATTGATCCGGCTAAAATAGATTACTTAATTATCAGCCACACGGAACCAGACCACAGTGGATTAGTGAAAGATATTTTGCAATTAGCTCCCTCCATTACTGTTGTTGGTGCAAAGGTGGCTATTCAATTTTTAGAAAATATGGTTCACCAGCCTTTTAAATCAATGCAGGTGAAAAGTGGAGAGCGATTGGATTTAGGCAACGGACACGAATTAGAATTTATCTCTGCACCTAATTTACACTGGCCTGACACAATCTTGACTTATGACCATAAAACTTGCACTCTCTACACTTGCGATGTGTTTGGGATGCACTATTGTGATGACCACACCTATGATGAAAATATTACTTCAATAGAGGAAGATTTTCACTATTACTATGATTGTCTCATGGGACCAAATGCCCGGTCTGTCTTGGCAGCTTTAAAGCGGATTGAAAAGTTAGATATAAGAACAGTTGCCACGGGACATGGCCCGTTATTACAACACTATATCTCCGAATGGCTTGGACGCTATCAAAACTGGAGTTTAGAACAAGCAAAAACAGAGACATTAGTGGCTCTATTTTATGTTGAAGATTACGGTCATAGCGAGCATTTAGTCCGCTCCATAGCGCATGGATGTGCAAAAACAGGCGTGGCAGTAGAATTAGTAGACCTCAATAGTGCCGAGCCTCAAGAAGTTAGAGAATTAGTTGCACAAGCTTCTGGTTTAGTAATTGCAATGCCACCCCAATCTTCGGTGATGATTCAAGCTGCTTTAAGTACAATTTTAGCTGCTGTTCACAAGAAGCAGACAATTGGTTTATTAGAGTCGGGAGGAGGAGATGATGAACCTGTTTATCCTTTACGTAATAAGTTTCAAGAACTAGGATTAACTGAAGTTTTTCCTCCTATCTTAGTTAAGGAAATTCCTACTCAAGCAACAGAACAACTTTGTGATGAAGCGGGGACAGATATGGGTCAATGGTTAACTCGCGATCGCACCATTAAACAAATCAAATCTATCAATAGCGAACTAGAAAAAGCTTTAGGGCGGATTAGCACAGGATTGTATATTATCACCGCCAAAAAAGGAGAAATTCAGAGTGCCATGTTTGCTTCTTGGGTGACACAAGCGAGTCTTGAGCCTTTAGGAGTAGCGATCGCAGTCTCCAAAGATCGGGCAATTGAATCCTTGATGCACGTTGGCGATCGCTTTGTTTTAAACGTTTTGGAAGAAGGCAAATATCAAGGATTAATGAAACATTTCCTGAAACGTTTTGCTCCTGGTGCAGACCGTTTTGCTGGAGTGAAAACATATCCAGCAAAAAATGAATCGCCCGTTTTAGCTGAAGCTTTAGCTTACATGGAATGTGAAATTACTAGCCGCATGGATTGTGGAGATCATTGGGTAATTTATAGCACAGTCCAAACTGGAAGAGTTGCCAACCTACATGCACTTACTGCTGCCCATCACCGCAAAATTGGCAATCATTACTAATTTGTCATTTGTCATTAGTTATTCTTTCTTACCCTGCTTCCCTTGCTCCCCACAGACGCGATGAATCGCGTCTCTACAAACTCCCAACAACTATGTATAAATCTGTTGAAAGTACCCCGGTTACGATGTACGAAATAAATCGAGGGCGCGTTGTGCGAACCTTGGAATTTATTCAAGATGTGATTGTGATTTGTTTGTGTATCGGTTTATTTAGCTTCATGGTGCTTCAGGTAAGGGATATGTTTCTCTCCTTGCTTCCACCTTTAGATTTTCATGCTGTTACTGCCGATATTCTTTTTTTACTTATCTTAGTTGAGTTATTCCGACTGCTGATTATTTACCTCCAAGAACATCGAGTATCTATTGGGGTAGCTGTTGAAGTTTCCATCGTTTCTGCCTTGCGGGAAGTCATTGTTAAAGGTGTTCTAGAAACAAGTTGGAGTCAAGTTTTAGCAACTTGTGCTTTTTTATTAGTCCTGGGAGTACTACTATTTCTGCGAGTTTGGCTACCCCCTACTTTTGAAGGTATCGATCCCGAACAAGAAGTATCTAAACGCTATAGAAATCGAGCCAAGTCCGAATTAATACAAAACAATGGTCATTAAAAATAGGGAATAGGGAGTAGGGAATAGGGAATGGGGAGTAAAATCTTCTCCTATATTCAATGCCCAATGCCCAATGCCCCATGCCCATTGCCCCATACCTAATTAAGAGAGGTTATTATGTCTGCTGCCACATTAACGCCCAACCATAGCAGAGATGTACAAGTTGTTGAAATTGGTAAAAATACTCTGATTTTACGATCGCGGACTTGGGACAGATTAAAATTTGAGGTTGAATATTCCCGCCAACGGGGAACTACAGCGAATTCTTATCTGATTCAAGCTGATAAAAAGGCTTTAATTGACCCTCCTGGCGAATCTTTTACCGAAATTTACCTTGAACAACTTGCACAACATCTAGATTTCATCTTCCTCGATTACATTGTTCTCAGTCATGTCAATCCGAACCGCAGAGCAACCTTGCAAGTATTACTCTCTCTGGTTCCTCAAGCCACTATAATTTGTTCTCGCCCCGCCGCCAATGCTCTCAAAACCGCCTTTCCCGAATTGGAATCACGTATTCAAGCGGTGCGATCGGGGGATACTCTAGATTTAGGACAAGGACATCTTCTATCATTTATCACCGTACCAACTCCCCGTTGGGCGGATGGACTTTGTACTTATGATGCTGCAACAAAAATTCTCTACACAGATAAACTTTTTGGCGCTCATATTTGCGAAGATACCTTGTTTGATGAAGATTGGAAGGGGTTAGATGCGGAACGTCGTTACTATTTTGAATGTCTCCATGCTCCCCAAGCTAAACAAGTTGAAGTAGCCTTAGATAAATTGTCGGTTTTGGGAGCCAGATGTTATGCACCAGCACACGGCCCAGTTGTCCGTTACAGCCTCAGTCGTTTTACATATGATTACCGTCAATGGTGTCAAGGGCAAAAATCTCAAGAATTGAGTGTCGCTTTGCTCTATGCTTCTGCTTATGGAAATACAGCAATTATGGCGAATGCGATCGCTCAAGGTTTGATCCAAAATGGAGTTAATGTAGAATCAATCAACTGTGAACTAGCCGATTCTGCCGAGATTAACCGCATTATAGAAACTTGCGATGGCTTAATTATCGGCTCACCCACTTTAGGCGGACATGCACCTACTCAAATTCAAACTGCTTTAGGAATAGTTCTCTCAGTCGCGGCTAAAACTAAGTTAGCAGGGGTATTTGGTTCTTATGGTTGGAGTGGCGAGGCAATAGATTTAATCGAAAGCAAGCTCAAAGATGCTAATTATCAACTAGGATTTGAAACACTTCGGGTACGTTTCAGTCCTACTCCTGAGATTCTCCAGCAGTGTCAAGAAGCAGGTGCTTTGTTTGCCCAAAACTTGAAGAAAACCAAAAAACTGCGTTCTTCCCGCCAAGTTGTGACAGAAGCCCATGTAGATCGTACCGAACAAGCGGTGGGGCGGATCATTGGTTCTCTGTGTGTTGTGACAACTCGTGATGAAGAAACTCACAAAGGGGTTTTAACTTCTTGGGTATCGCAGGCAACTTTTAACCCGCCAGGAATTATGATTGCGATCGCTAACGAGCAAAATGCAGATTTAATGCATCATCCTGGTGATAAATTTGTGCTGAATATCCTTAGAGAAGGAAGAAATGTCCGCCGCTATTTTTCTCGTCACAGCACTTTAGGAGATAATCCCTTTGCAAATCTAGACACAAAAACTGCTCTGAATGGTTGTTTGATTCTGAATGAGGCATTAGCCTATTTAGAGTGTACAGTGCAAAATCAGCTTGAATGTGGCGATCGATGGTTAATTTATGCCGTCATCGATCACGGTGAAGTGTTGGAAAATGATGGTGTCACCGCTTTAGAGTATCGTAAATCTGGCAGCTATTATTAATAGTTACTAGTAAAGAGGATTACAGCGCCAGCTTTATAAGACTTCTTGCAGAAGTGGGATAAAGGGAAAGGTGGGGTTCCCTCTAGGGATAAGGGGCGGGAGTAAAAGGAAAAGGGATCTTTAGCTTTTTATGCGGCTCATCAGCGAGGCAAAATTTACGGCTGATACCCTCTCGCCCCTATCGAGAATATATATTAATTGGTTGCAGCAACAAGATATTACTCAAGTTACAACAAGATATTTCCCAATTATCTCTGCTCGGTGCAGCCGAGGAGGAAGAAATAATTCTACTAGAGAATAATAAAAATATAGATTGAGCGTTGGGTGAGTTTTCAAATGCTTTACAAGAAGTCACCAAACAACCAGAGAATATAAGTACTATTAAAATGAGAGTTAAAGTTAATCTTGAGGATAAACATGAGTAATAGCAAGCACTCTGACATAGAAATAGAAATTTTACTTTTAGGAAAATGGCGTTTTGATACGTTTTCAGAAAAAGTTACTATTGAATTTAAAGATGATATGACTTATGAGCAAACCAAGATTCAAATGCTTTTTTTCTCCAAACCAAAAGAACTGCTAACAGGTAATAAATTTACTGGGGTATGGTACGTAAGACAAAATAAATTGCATTTAAATGTTAGAACTATGCCAAAATCATTTTTTAATTTTAGTATCCCACTAGTTTTTAAAATTTCTCTTGCAGATATAGTAGCTACTTTAAATTCTATATTTACGCCAGAAAATTATGAAGTCATTGAAATTAATGATTCTAAATTTATCATCAAGGATCAAGAGGAATCAATTATTGGGACAAAATTAAAACGATCTATGGGAACGTATGTTTAGCCTTGCATTTTTCTACGTGTTGACCAATGCCAATGAAATAATTTTAATATATAGGACTAGTATTTGATTTCTGAAAAAACTCAGTACAACTAGGAAGCCTTCT
>NZ_JAYGHD010000058.1:13033-22042 GCF_034932245.1 Nostoc sp. UHCC 0251 | reverse complement strand
CATTAGTCATTAGTCATTAGTCATTGGGCATTGGGCATTGGGCATTGGGCATTGGACAATAATTAAAGTTCTTCTCCCCCTGCCTCCCCTACTTCCCCTGCTTCCCCTGCTCCCCCTGCTACCCCTGCTCCCCCTGCTCCCTGCCCCCCTGCCTCATCCCCTCACTCCTCCCCTGGTTCAATAATTCGCTGGAAAAGATAACCAGTACCTCGTGCTGTAAGAATCAATTCTGGGTTGCTAGGATCATCTTCTAACTTTGCCCGCAAACGAGATATATGCACATCCACAACGCGGGTATCAACATGGCGCTCTGGTGTGTAACCCCAAACTTCCTGCAAAATTTCTGAACGAGAAAAAGCTTCTCCAGAGCGACTGACTAACAACTCTAACAAGCTGAACTCCATACCCGTCAATCGAATCCGCTCATCGCCTTTGTAGACTTGCCGCTTATTCGTATCGATTTTAATATTAGCGACATGGATTACGCCAGAACTGGGAATGCCAGTTCCACCGGTTTTGTCTACCCGCCGCAACACTGAGCGAATTCGAGCTTCTAGCTCTTTGGGGGAAAATGGTTTAACTACATAGTCATCAGCACCCAATTCTAGCCCAGTGATGCGATCGGCTACATCCCCCAAGGCTGTTAGCATAATAATGGGGACATCTGATTCTTTTCGTAATTCTTGACATACACCATATCCGTCTAGCTTTGGCATCATTACATCCAAAACTACTAGGTCAGGATCAGTTTTACGAAAAATATCTAAAGCTTCTTCCCCATCGCCAGCAGTAACTACATCGTAGCCAATCATGGAAAGGCGCGTTTCCAAAATCCGGCGAATGCTGGCTTCGTCGTCTACCACCAAGATTTTTTCTTTATGACTTTCCAAGTTTCTCAACGCTCCTTCACTAAAAATTTACATGATTAATTTTTAATACCATAATATTAAGATATCATTCCATGAATTGATTTGGAAAAAGCTCTAAATACTACTATGATTGGATTTTAGTTTTTTCAAGAATTAAGTAAATATTAAGAATATTTAATAAGATTTAAGAATGGCAAAGGCAAAAACCTTTTTTGTGTGTAATGAATGTGGAGCAGAATCGCCCCAGTGGTTTGGTAAATGTCCAGCTTGTGGCACTTACAATTCTCTAGAAGAACAAATTTCTATTCAATCTTCAGTAGATGTACCCAGCCGGGGGGGAGTAAGTAGTTGGCAATCGGCTCAAAGCAATGGCAAATCTCACGCTAAACCAGCTAAAGCGCGAGCCTCTTTAACATTTGACCAAATTACCGATCGCCAAATTGCCCGTTGGGAGTCTGGTTATGAAGAATTGGATCGGGTGCTTGGAGGTGGGGTTGTCCCTGGCTCTATGGTGCTGATTGGTGGTGATCCGGGTATTGGTAAATCGACTTTATTGTTGCAAGTATCAAATCAATTAGCACAGAAATATCGCATACTTTACGTAACTGGTGAAGAATCAGGACAGCAGGTAAAATTACGAGCCTCTCGTTTGGGAGTATCAAAAACTCTCGGTGTGGTTAATGAAGAGAAGGTAACGGTAGTAGTAGATCCTACATTACCGATAGACCCTGACAGCATAGGTGCAGATTTATATGTACTGCCAGAAACAGATTTAGAAGAAATTTTACGAGAAATAGATTCTCTCAAGCCAAACGTGGCGGTGATTGATAGTATCCAAACGGTGTTTTTTCCAGCATTGACTTCTGCACCAGGTTCGGTGGCTCAGGTACGGGAATGTACAGCCGCACTGATGAAGGTGGCGAAGCACGAAGATGTCACCATGCTGATTGTGGGACACGTTACCAAAGAAGGAGCGATCGCAGGGCCAAAAGTTTTAGAACATTTAGTAGATACGGTATTGTATTTTGAAGGCGATCGCTTTGCCTCCCATCGGCTATTACGGACAGTCAAAAACCGCTTCGGCGCAACTCACGAAATCGGCATCTTTGAAATGGTGGCAGATGGATTGCGAGAAGTCTCCAACCCCTCAGAGTTATTTTTAGGCAACCGTGACGATCCTGCACCTGGTACTGCCATTGTCGTTGCTTGCGAAGGTACTCGCCCGATAGTTGTGGAATTGCAAGCTTTGGTGAGTCCTACCAGCTACCCTTCACCTCGGCGGGCTGGAACTGGCGTAGATTACAACCGCTTGGTGCAAATTCTCGCCGTCTTAGAAAAACGAGTGGGAATTCCTATGTCCAAGTTAGATTCTTACGTTGCTTCTGCGGGTGGGTTGAATGTGGAAGAACCAGCAGTAGATTTAGGAATTGCGATCGCAATTGTAGCTAGTTTCCGCGATCGCATAGTTGATCCCGGTACAGTATTAATCGGTGAAGTTGGCTTAGGCGGGCAAGTGCGATCAGTTTCCCAAATGGAACTGCGGTTGAAAGAAGCTGCTAAATTGGGATTTAAAAGAGCGATCGTGCCAAAAGGGACAAAGTTTCCCGACTTGAATATTGAAATATTACCAGTATCTAAAGTAATAGATGCGATTATCGCCGCCATCCCCCATCAGGAATTGACAGCAGACGATTTAGAACCCGATGAAGATGAGTAACCTATAAATACTCTAGGACTAGGTATTACGAAAACAGTCCCCAATCCCTGTAATTATTTCGTTTAGCATATTCCCCTCCCTTTTCTACACTTGGAGGGGATTTTAATGGTTTTTCTACGAGCACAATCTTAAAAGTGCCCAACTACATTATCTTTGAACTAGATAGTGGCAGTTTCGATATCTATACTTTTACAAATCATAGAACAGCACATTTGGCAAGAGTTTGATGAAAATCAATACTACTGAATAGCGTTAAAGAATCACCTGTACCGATAGCTTTAATAGCCGATGCCGAAGTAGCTATTGAATAACAGGATTGGCTCCCAGAAAGATTAACTTTTGAGAGCGATCGCATATTCAGCACTTGAAATACATATAATAATTTCTTTGGCAAGTCTATAGCAACCCCAGTTTTTATGCCAATTGAGTTACTAGGGGTAAGATATGGTTCATCTGCGAATCCAAAAGTCGATGCCCAGAGCAGTTGCAGAGATTACCGCAGACACTGATTATCTTCGGGCTGCTAAAATACGTAAGTATGAGTAGCATGAGACAACTACTCAGGTGAAAATTGTCTATTGGGTCACACAAGACCGCCGGAAGATTATAGAAAAGTGTATTTCTTTGTGTTCATAGTGATGCTAATCTCAATTTGAAAGATGTTATAAGCCTTTATCTGCTAGAGTTTCTGATTTTCAGCAAACTAAATAATTGATTCAATAATAAAATCGCTAGGAGTGCGATGAAATGTCACAGTCCCCTATGACAAAACCAGAAATAGCTGCTGGAACTCTAATCGATAACCGCTATATTATCCAAAAACTTCTGGGACAGGGAGGATTGGGGCGAACTTACTTGGCCTTTGACACTCGTCGGTTTAATGAAGCTTGTGTTCTTAAGGAGTTTGCCCCCATTGGCACAGGGGAGAGTGGACTGGAACAATATCGTAACCTATTTAAAAGAGAAGCAAAAATTCTTCATCAATTGCAACATCCTCAAATTCCCAAGTTTTTGGCTTGCTTTGAAGGAGATGGTCGGTTATTCCTAGTACAAGAGTATGTTGACGGTAAAACCTATTCTAGGCTGCTGGGAGAACTGCAACGTCAAGGAAGAAACTTTTCTGAAGAGGAAGTCATCCAGTGGCTAAAAAATCTCTTGCCTGTTTTGGAATACGTCCACCAGCACAACATCATCCATCGAGATATTTCTCCTGACAACATCATGTTACCTGATGGCAAGGATCTGCCAGTGCTGATTGATTTTGGTGTAGGCAAGCAGATTGCTGACATCCACGAAGGAAAAAGTTCCAACCACCAGGTTACCTTTGTTGGCAAAATGTCCCTTGTCGGCAAAGTGGGATATGCTCCCCGCGAACAGATTAGCTTGGGTTTATGTTCACCCTGTAGTGACCTTTATGCTTTGGGGGTAACAGCTATTGTACTACTGACAGGTAGAGATCCATCATTACTAATGGATCAATATTCCTTAGAATGGAACTGGCGTTATTATTCTTATGTTACTGATGGGTTCGCTCAAGTACTCGATCAGATGTTGGCAGATAGACCTAACAAGCGATACCAAACTGCTAAAGAAGTCCTTATAAATTTAGAGCGTATTGGAGAACCAGAAGTGGTAATGTCTCCTGCAAACGTGCTTGATGATTTGCCTGCCACGGTATTTAATCCTGAATTTCAGGCTATGTCGGCAATATCGTCATCATACAACCAACCTGGAGAAACAATTTTTAGTTCACCTACTTCACCGACTATTACCCAAGTTGGGCGAATAAAAGAACAACAGCCTTCGCTACAACCAGCATTTATCAAACATTGTCACCAAGAGTTAGCTTACCACATCGGCCCAATGGCAAATATAGTTATGGAAGAAATATTAGCTCAAAATCCTTATATTTCACCTGACCAATTTATTGAACTCATAGCCAGGGAAATTCCTGACTTTCAAGCAGCTTTTGAATTCAAAAAAAAATTATTCTCATAAATATTTAGATCAAAAATGATTTAGGGATAATTTAAAGTTTTAATTCTTGATCTAGTACAGGCTGGCGGAAATAAACCTGCCATTTTATTACAGCCAGAAAGCCCAAAATTAAAACATGGGTGACTTTTGACTTTTGACTTCCGCCTTGCGCTACTAGTCTCCTATACCTCCCTGAGTACGTTTGATCCTTTTCATTGCCATTTCTAAACTTAACTGCATCCGTTTAAAGGCTTTAGCTAAGTTACCGATTTCATCATTAGACATCTGCTCGAATTCAACTTCCATATGTCCGGTACTAACTTCTTCGGCTATGCGAGTCATGCGTTTGAGAGGCATAACAACTTGTCGGTTCAAGAAAAGGTTGACTAACAGGATGGTTGCTATAAAAATAGTCGATACAATTAGGATAATTAGTAAGGAAGACTGATTAGCTTTTTTGATGACGTTATTCGCAGGTACTGTAATAATCTGAGCACCGATAATCTCATTCAGCTTCCACCCAAATCCATTAGCTGTACCATAAAGATTTATCATACTTTGAGGTGCAGCTTCTGGTACACTATGACAGACCAAACAACTTTGTTCAGAAACTGGTAATGGACGAGCAATATAAAAGATATCTCCACCAGGAATTGAGCGAAATCCACTGAGTTCTTTAAGGTCTGTTTTATTTCTGAACTTTTCTACAATTTCCGTCTCAAAAGCGTCAGCCTTATCCCGAAGATTTGTTGGATTGAGAGTTGCTTCTTTATAAAAGAATTCACGGTAGCCTGGTGCTTTCCGTAAAATCTCAAATACCTCTCGTGCTGAGTATGCAGGCACACTTTGGGGCAAAAACTCAGTTTCTAATTTATCAGCTAGCTCTGGATTTATTTGGGTAGTGGTGTATTTCCGAACAGAACTCATGGTTTGCATGAGCATAAGACCTGTTGAGCTAATATCTTGTTTAGCATTCTCTCTGAGCAGAGAAGAGAGAGCAAATCCACTCAAGCTCAGACCGAATGTCAGAATTACCAGTAGCAGAATTGTAAATTTTTGTTTCAGATTCAGATTCTTTAGCATAATTTTACATTACCTACAAGTCAAATTATTATGACCAAATATCGCTAAAGTCATCGTTTACTCTACCATGAGCAATCAAATAAAATTTTGGTGTAAAGGTATAGTTTAGCTAAAACGTTTAAGGTATACCCAACTCTATATTAGTAATTATTGAGGTTCATGAAAGAAAATGTTATTTAAGTAACTAAGTCTTAAAAAACTATATCAGCAAAACAAAATTGAATTTCCAAAAATTCGTGTTGGCTGAACTGAATACCGTGCCAAAATAAATACCAGGAATTGTCTAATATTACTAATGGTGTGGAATGCAGGAAAGTCTTTATTCGGTGGACGCTACATTATTGAAAGCCAACTAGGCGAAGGCGGAATTGGCATTACTTATCTTGCCAGAAATCAACGTAATCAGCTGCGAGTGATTAAAACCCTCAAAGAAGAAATCTTGAATCACCCCGCCTGGATACTCCATCGAAACAAGTTACGGCAAGACTTCCGTGATGAAGCAGTTCGGCTGGCTGTGTGTCATCATCCTCATATAGTACAGATTGAAACAATCTTTGATGAGGGAAATTTGCCCTGCATGGTAATGGAGTACATTGAAGGCGAAGACTTAGGACAGCACCTGAGGCGCATGGGGGTGCTATCAGAAGCAGAAGCGCTACTGTACATCCGGCAAATTGGCGATGCTTTGACACTAATTCACTCTAAAGGGCTGCTGCATCGGGATCTCAAACCACGTAATATTATGATCCGCATTGATAAATCAGAAGCAGTACTGATAGACTTTGGCATCGCTAGAGAATTTATTCCCAATATGATTCAAAGGCATACAGTGTATCGCACTCCTGGTTTTGCCCCACCTGAACAGTATGAATCAGAAGCGCCACGAGGAGAATACATTGATATTTATGCCTTAGCTGCTACCTTGTATAATTTGCTTACCGCAGTTATACCGACGAGTGCAGATGATAGGCGTCACAATGTTAATTTAGAACCACCAAAATATTTTAATCCTCAGATCAGCGACAGGGTAAATCAAGCTATTATGTGCGGCATGGATTTGGAGTCAACCTATCGTCCCCAGTCTGTGCAGGAGTGGTTGGATTTATTGGGCCCTGATGCTAGCGATAACATAGCACCAATATCATCTACCTTACTGATAAAGCCTAGCCCTAAACCACCTCCACCTCCTACACCTCCTCCACCTGTTGTATTAGATCAACAGAACTGGCAATGTTTACAGACACTCAAAGGTCATTCTAGTATGGTTCATGCGATCGCCATTAGCTCAGACGGGCAATTGATTGCTAGCGGCAGTAATGACCATACTATTAAACTTTGGCAACTGGGAACTGGCAAGCTAGTGCGTCAATTAGGTCGTTGGTCTTCTGGTCATTCGAGTATGGTTCATTCCGTCGCCTTTAGCCCAATCTCCTCAAAGCTTTCTTATCAAGGGGAGTCAGGCCAATCTGCGGGAGTTGGAGACTTGAACGGGGACATCTTAGCTAGCGGTAGTTGGGATAACACTATCAAATTGTGGGATGTAAACACAGGCAAAGAAATTCGTACTCTCACTGGTCATACTAATTGGGTGAATTCCGTTGCCTTTAGTCCAGATGGCAAATTTCTGGCTAGTGGTAGTGTTGATTGCACAATTAAACTGTGGCAGGTACACACAGGTATAGAAACCCAAACTCTCATAGGTCATTCTGACTCGGTTTCGTCAGTTGCTTACTGTCCCAGAACGGCTGCAACGAATAGCAAGGATAGACAGCTTTTGGCTAGTGGCAGTACTGATTACACCATTAAATTATGGCAAGTATACACAGGCAGAAACATTTCCACATTATTAGGCCATTCCTTCTTCGTCAACTGTATTGCCTTTAGTAAGGATGGGGAAATTATTGCCAGTGGCAGTGGTGACAACACAATTAAACTATGGCATGTAAATACAGGTAGAGAAATTCGTACTCTCAGTGGTCATTCTGATTCAGTTTGGTCAGTTGCTTTTAGCCAGGATGGGCAATTTCTCGCTAGTGGCAGTTGGGACAACACGATCAAACTGTGGCATTTACACAGTGGTAGAGAAATCAGTACACTTACAGGGCATTCCAGTTATGTTCGATGCGTCGCCTTCAGTCCCAATGGACAAATCTTAGTTAGCGGTGGTGATGACGATACTATCAAGATTTGGCGACGGGCATCATAAATAATTCGTAATTCGTAATTCGTAATTCGTAATTCATAATATTTTTGCTTAGTGTGGTTCTGTAGTTTTAAACCTACAGATAGAACTGCGATCGCTCAAAAATTGTCACAATAATGACGGCAACCGTTATTTTTGAGCAATTAATTATATGGGCTTTGGTATTGGTGATTTATTCTGGATTTTTCTCCTTCTGACTTCTTTGCAACCCCTTTGGCAAAAACGTCAAATAGAATATCGGCGCTTGCGTGCTTTACAAGAATTCCAGCAGGAACGCAAAAGTCGGGTGATTTTGCTGATTCATCGTCAAGAGTCCATTAGCTTCCTGGGAATTCCCTTATCTCGTTACATTACCATCGAAGACTCAGAACAAATATTGCGAGCAATTCGCCTCACACCCCCAGATGTGCCGATTGACTTAATTCTCCACACTCCTGGGGGTTTGGTTTTGGCTACGGAACAAATCGCCAGAGCATTAATTCGCCACCAAGCAAAAGTTACAGTCTTTGTACCCCACTACGCTATGAGTGGCGGTACAATGCTTGCTCTTGCCTCTGATGAAATTATTATGGATGCTAATGCTGTCTTAGGGCCAGTTGATCCCCAATTGGGTAACTACCCAGCAGCGAGTATTCTAAAAGTAGTTGAAGATAAACCCATTGGTGAGATTGATGACCAAACTCTCATTATGGCCGATCTCTCACGCAAAGCAATACAGCAAGTACAGCGCTTTGTACGGACTCTGCTTAAAGACAGTATACCTAAACAAAAAGTTCTACCAGAAAATATCGAGCCGATTATCGAAGCCTTGACAACCGGGCGCGTCACCCACGATTATCCGATAACTATAGAGGAAGCAGCAGAAATGGGGCTGCCCGTAACTGTCGGACTGCCCCATTCTATTTATAATCTCATGGATTTGTACCCACAGGCACAAGGAGGCCGACCCAGCGTCCAGTACATTCCTATGCCTTACAATGAACCCCGTCCAATTCTACCTATACCCAAGGGTAGACCCTTAGAAGAGCCAAATCAAATGACTTGAGAGGTTTTGAGGTAGAAGTTTTTGGTGGCGACTAGGGTGTAGCTCCCGGTGTTGGTGTAGCTCCCGGTGTTGGCGTAACTCCCGGTGTTGGCGTAACTCCCGGTGTTGGCGTAAC
>NZ_JAYGHD010000058.1:0-12933 GCF_034932245.1 Nostoc sp. UHCC 0251 | reverse complement strand
CCCGGTGTTGGCGTAACTCCCGGTGTTGGCGTAACTCCCGGTGTTGGCGTAACTCTCGGTGTTGGTGTAACTCTCGGTGTTGGTGTAGCTCCCGGTGTTGGTGTTGGCTGACTGAAGACTGTCTTTGCTTCTTCATTGAGCTTTTGACGGAGTGCTAAATTAGCAATTCCAGTTTCTGACAACTGATATTTCTTCTGATACTCCTTCACCACTGCTTCCGTGCGGGAATCGTAAAAACGATCGCGCGCGAGGGGAGGATTTGGCTTTACCACTGCATTCAAATTTGCTTCCAAAATCCGAACAATGTTAGCAGCAAAATCCTGGGTTTTTGGCCCTGCTATCCCATCAACTGGTTTTAGCTTATAACCTG
This sequence comes from Nostoc sp. UHCC 0251, assembly GCF_034932245.1. Classification (NCBI taxonomy): domain Bacteria; kingdom Bacillati; phylum Cyanobacteriota; class Cyanophyceae; order Nostocales; family Nostocaceae; genus Nostoc; species Nostoc sp. UHCC 0251. Next base: position 12,563 of record NZ_JAYGHD010000058.1, on the reverse strand, counting down.
TCTGAAATTCACGAATTGCCTTTTTAGTTTCCTCATCCGTCAAAGGGCTATTCGTGACCTTGACGTTATAGCCTAATCCTCGCAACACAGAACGGAATTGCTCGGGTGTATAGCTACCTTGAGGGGCTGCGAAAACTGTGTCTGCAACTACTACGCTAGCAGTTATCAGGCAAGTAACAGCAAAGGTCGCGCTTGATTTTCCAAACCCACACCACATATTTGAAACTCCTTTGGGTTAAATCAGCAGGATTATAAATGTTAACAGCTGCATTTTAAGTTTGTTTAATAACTTTTTTCGCAATTTTTTAATGTTTTTTGAATAATTTGTGATTTATTTTTGTCAAGTTTAACTTTGATTGCAAAAACCAATTTTTGTCATCTATCAAAAGAAGTATCTTATATTAGCAGAGATACAGCGGTTATGATTATGAATTAAATACACCCCTTGAACACTAAATTTCAGTCAGTAGTTCATACATCTGTCACCTGTGTCAACTTACAGCTAGGGCTAATTGGAGATGCTGCTCGAATGGAGCGGGTTTTGAACGCCGATTTCCAGTAAGTTGACACCAATGCACATTTGTGAAGCCTCACTGGATTTACTCAACTGCAAATTGCTGTAATTAGTTGGAAATATCTAAAAAAATTAATTAATGAAAGAGCTTATATTCCAAATCAGAAAACATGTATAATTTATAACAAACTATGAAAAACATAAAATCTTCTAAGCAGCGTAATCTATGGTTTGAAAAAATTATGGCAATTACTGCCGCGGTAAATTTAGGCTTAATTTTGTTTGATTTAAGTTACGTACCTTGGCGAGATTTTTACTTACGAAAACTTCCTCAAATTATTCAGATTTATGACCCAATTAAAGATATTGAACCCTATCGAGACACGAAAAATTATCTAGAAACAGTAAAAGCATTAGAGGAACAAGTCAGCCAAACAGGGTTACAGTCGCCTCAGGTAAATAGCAGGCTAGAGGAAATCAGGCGTCTTAGCAACGAGATGATTGACACCAACCCGTTTGCGGGAGTGAATAAGAGTGGGACTCTGGAAAAAATCAAAAATCGGATGCGATCGCGCATCGGTAATGAATCTGCAAAACAGTCCTTTGCCACTTTTTGGAGTCAGCCATACCTCTCACAAAATGGCTGGGATCAAGAAATTAAATTTTTTCATGAGAGCATCCGCCCTTTGATTGCCTCTAACTACTACCGCCAAATCGGTGAAAATGGCGAATTTGTTGATAATTTCTGGATTATTGACTTACCCTTTGTGATTTTATTTGGCGTAGAATTGCTGGGGCGCACCTTTTTTATCAGACGGCAACATCCTGGCTTAAGCTGGTTAGAAGCAGTATTGTGGCGATGGTACGACCTATTTTTACTACTGCCTTTTTGGCGGTGGTTACGAATCTTTCCAGTAATAGTCCGCCTCGATCAAGCGCGATTATTGAATTTACATCCAGTGCGGCGGCAAATTAATCAAGGAATTGTTGCCAATTTTGCCGAAGAACTTACAGAAATTGTAGTGGTAAGGGTAATTAATCAGGTTCAGGGGTCAATTCAGCGGGGTGAGTTAACGCGCTGGCTCTCACAACAAGAAAATTTACGTCCCTACATAGATATTAATAATGTGAATGAAGTCGAAGCGATCGCAGGTCTTTTGGTAAAAACAATAGTCTACCAAGTGCTACCCGAAATCCAACCTGCGATCGTTGCCATTTTGCGCCACAACATCGAAACCGTCTTCCATCAAGTCCCCGTCTATCGCAATCTCCAGAACCTCCCTGGCGTAGGACAGGCCCAAACCCAGTTAAGTGAACAATTGGCACTCCAGATCACAACTAATCTTTACAAAACTTTGGTTAGCGCTGTTGAAGACCCTGTTGGCGCAAAACTCACCAGTCAACTGGTACAAAGCTTTGGCGATGCCTTGGGATCTGAAATCAAGGAAAAACACGTACTTTCAGAAATTCAGAGTTTACTTTTTGACTTCTTAGAGGAAATCAAACTCAACTACGTCCAGCGTTTGTCCCAAGAAGACATAGACCAAATTATCGAGCAAACCAGGAAGCTACGAACACAAGTATCAGTTCCAGCAGTAGTGAAAAGATGAGGGAGCAGGGAGCAGGGAGCAGGGAGCAGGGGAGGCAGGGGAGGCAGGGGGAGATGAGGGGGACAAGGGAGAATTATTGAACAAGTTTCTTCCTTGTCTTTTCCCAATGCCCAATGCCCAATGCCCAATGCCCAATGCCCAATGCCCAATGCCCAATCACTATTGACTATCCAATAAATGCGCTAAACTCGAATTAGGCGAATCATGATTGGTTCGTCACAAGACTTCTTGGAAGATATACCTATCGCAGGAAGTGGGTCGAAGCCCACTTTTTTTATTGAATTCTCTCATGGCTCATCCTTTAGTTCCACAAATTATTGATTTAGCGACACCAGTGGCAGAAGAACTGGGATTGGAAGTGGTTGGCGTGGTTTTTCACACTAACCAAAGTCCACCAGTGTTGCGAGTAGACATTCGTAATCCTGAGCAAGACACTGGGTTGAACGATTGTGAGAGGATGAGCCGTGCTTTAGAAGCCTCCTTAGATGCTGCGGAAATCGTTCCAGATAAATACGTCTTGGAAGTGTCTAGTCCTGGTATTTCGCGGCAATTGGTAACAGACAGGGAGTTTATTTCCTTTAAAGGATTTCCTGTTATCATCTCCACTTCGCCACCCTACGACGGACAACAAGAGTGGATTGGTCAGTTGATTCGCCGGGATGAGACAACACTTTACTTAAACCAAAAAGGTCGTGTAGTCGAAATTCCCCGCTCCCTAATTACTAAGGTGCAGCTAGACGAGCGCCGATAAACAAGTGATTAGAGGCTAGGGACTAGGGACTAGGGATTGCAGAAGTAGAGGAGCAGAGGAGCAGAGGAGCAGAGGGTAAGTTGCTGCAAGTCTTTTGCCTTTGCACCCAATGCCCCATGCCCCATGCCCAATGCCCCTGCCCAATGCCCAGTCCCTAGTTCCTAATTTTTAAAGGAGATTGCTTATGTCAATGGTTACTTTACCTGGATTAAAAGAATTAATTGAAAGTATAAGTCGCGAACGGAATTTACCCCGGCTTGCAGTTCAATCAGCAATTAGAGAAGCACTACTTAAAGGCTATGAACGTTATCGCCGCGCCCAAAATTTAGAGCGCAAACAGTTTGACGAAGATTATTTTGAAAATTTTGAAGTAGAACTCGATATTGAAGGAGAAGGATTTCGCGTTCTTTCTACCAAAACCATTGTTGAAGAAGTAGATAATACAGATCACCAAATTTCTCTAGACGAAGTTCAACAAGTCGCTCCCGAAGCGCAGTTAGGGGACTCTGTGGTGCTGGATGTTACTCCCGACCAAGGAGAATTTGGTCGGATGGCGGCGATGCAAACTAAGCAAGTATTGGCGCAAAAATTACGGGATCAACAGCGCCAGATGGTGCAAGAAGAGTTCCAAGATTTAGAAGGAACTGTGCTCCAAGCAAGAGTCCTGCGGTTTGAGCGGCAATCTGTGGTTCTGGCAGTTAGCAGTGGCTTTGGTCAGCCAGAAGTAGAAGCCGAATTACCGAAGCGGGAACAGCTGCCCAACGATAATTATCGGGCAAATGCCACCTTCAAGGTATATCTCAAAAAAGTCTCCCAAGGTCAACAACGAGGGCCACAGTTGCTTGTGTCTCGCGCCGATGCTGGTTTGGTAGTTTATCTTTTTGCCAACGAAGTCCCAGAAATCGAAGATGAAGTGGTACGGATTGTTGCCGTAGCTAGGGAGGCAAACCCCCCTTCCCGTTATGTCGGTCCCCGGACTAAAATAGCAGTAGACACTCTTGATCGCGATGTAGACCCAGTAGGCGCTTGTATTGGAGCTAGGGGATCGCGAATTCAAGTGGTAGTCAACGAATTACGCGGTGAAAAAATAGATGTAATTCGCTGGTCGCCAGACCCAGCAACATACATTGCCAACGCCTTAAGTCCAGCACGGGTAGATGAAGTACGCCTGATGGACCCAGAATCGCGGCAAACTCATGTACTTGTAGCTGAAGACCAATTGAGTTTGGCCATAGGCAAAGAAGGACAAAATGTCCGTTTAGCAGCCCGTCTGACTGGTTGGAAAATTGATATCAAGGACAAAGCTAAGTATGACTATGCAGGAGAGGATGCCAAATTTGCAGCCGTTAGAACAAAATATCAATCAGAGGAATCAGAGGAAAACGATCTGGAATTTGAGGAAGAATTCGAGGATGAAAATCAAGACGAATTAGAGGAGGAGGATAGTTTTGATAATAACGATGATGAATAATTGATTAATTTTGTAAAGTTTTGATACTGTAGATTGTATTCTCAGTCTCAAGGATTATTTTCTCAAAAGCTACTTGGTATAAGTAAAAAATAGTAATAATAAACTTAATTTTTACATCCAAAATCCTGGGCTGAGATCATACGAAAACTGATGAAACCAAATTATCGGCGCTGTATTAGTTGCCGCAAAGTAGGCTCAAAAGATGAGTTTTGGCGGATTGTCCGCGTGTTTCCATCGGGAAAGGTACAATTAGATCAGGGCATGGGGCGTTCTGCCTATATTTGTCCGCAAACGAGTTGCCTACAAGCAGCTCAAAAAAAAAATCGACTAGGGCGATCGCTACATGCATCAGTGCCGGAAACACTGTACCAAAGCTTGTTGCAACGCCTAGCCAAGAGCAATACCCAAAACCAAATTTAGTTGGAACAACTTTGTGACGTCATCATCAGAAGATTTGTGCGAAAGCCGAAATCGCGCTTTTATGACACCCTCTGTTGATCGTTAAGGTTAGTGCCAAAATAGTAAATGGGTGTAAAAGGCATTCGACTCTCTAATAATTTAAGAGGGGCGAGGCAAGATTCCCAGAACAAGATGTAATCGATTGTGTTGTGGAAGGCTCAGAATCACCAAAACAAGAAACTACAAAATGGCAACCTGGTAGCGCTCAGGCGCAGTTCGGCGTCAGGGGTTCCTATAAAAATCTTTTGTTTAAAAAATTTTTATGGGTGTTCCTCAACCATCATTCCTGGTGGGGATGCCATTATTAAACCGAAACATCTCTCTTTCCTGATTGGAGGCACCGGCAAAAACTGAACGGCAGTCTAAAAACAGTAATCCAAGGATGGAGATGTCGCAAACCAGGCAACCATCCGCTAAAACTGTAAATTAAAGGGGAAGAGTGGATGAACAACGGCAAAGTTAGAATCTATGAATTATCAAAGGAATTGAATTTGGATAACAAAGAGCTACTAGCAATTTGCGACCAGCTCAGCATCTCGGTCAAAAGTCATAGCAGCACGATTTCAGAATCCGAGGCAGAAAACATCCGCACGGCTGCGGAAAAACTCGCAGCGACGAATGTCTCCGCCAAAAAGGAACTACGTACAACCAGCCATAAACCAAACTCACCACCAAACGGCGGATCTGCCCGACCTGCTGCACCCCACAAACAGCAAATTTTGGAAATACGCAAACCCAAAATATTGAGAAATACTACCTCCAACGCCCCAGAGGCGTCAGTTGCTACCAATACCCAAGCTGCCTTGTCTGAAGCTAATCCTCCCTCACCACCACGGCCTTTCGCTACACCAGTCTCACCCATGAAGCCGGCAGCACCAACTCGACCTGTGCCCCGGACTCAATCTGAGACTCAAGAGCAACCTCCTGTCACGGACTTGGAACAAACGCCAAATCCAAATCAGGCGTCGGAAAAAACAGCATCTCAAAAACCAGAAAAAATAGTTCCGCCCAGACCGAAAGCGGAAAAACCGATCAAACCGCAATTAGCTGCCCCACCGCCAAGACCTGCGGCGGAAGAAGCGCCAGTTGCAGATGAGCAAGTATCTCAGGCAGACAAACCGATCCTGAAACGCGACCAACGGCAACGGCCCGTCGAAGGCGATCGCGAACAAATTAAGCCCAGAGTTGCTAAACTGCCAACTGACCAGTCTCCACCAGGTGCACCACAAAGAACAAGTCGGCCTACCCCTGCACCCACCAGACCAGAGCAGAGGGGCAGTAGACCATCTGCACCATCGCAACTAGGAGAAGGGCAAAGACCAAGACCAGCCCGCCCTGGCGAAGCAGTAGCAGCCGCAATGCCGATCGCTACTCCACCCAGGCAGATGTCAGGAATAGCGGGCAAATCTCAAGGATTGGGTGATGAGTCAGTCGTCGCACCCGATCTCCTTGATTTGAAACGCCCAAGTCCACCTCGCCCCACCAAAGGCGGCAAGAAGTGGGTAGAAGAGGAAATAATTGACGAAGTTAAAGAGAAGGCTAAAGCTGGCGTTAAAGGCAAGCGGATCAAGCCGATATTGGATGATGAGTTTGAAGAAGATTTGCTAGATGATGACGATCTAGACTCACCAGCCACCGTCCAAGTCAGCCTTTCCATTGCCCGTCCTCCCAAACCCAAAGCGACTCGACCTGTGCAGATGCCAGGCGCAAGCCTTGCTAGCGCCCCAACTGCTAGAGGAAGTAGAAAACCTGGTTCTAAGTCTGGTTCTAGCCGTGACCATCACAATAACCGTCGCCACCAACAAGAAGCTGACACCAAGCGCGATCGTCCCGAAAAGGTGACGATTACAGGCCCGTTGACTGTGCAAGAACTGTCTGACGTTTTAGCCGTTCCTGATACAGAGATTGTGAAAATCTTGTTCCTCAAAGGCATGGCGGTGAGTATCACCCAAAATCTGGATATTCCCACAATTACCCTGGTAGGAAAAGAACTAGAAATAGAAGTCGAAACCGTCGAGCGAGAAGCAGAAGCTCGGAAAATTACAGAAATGGTCGGCGCAGAAGACCTAGAATATCTCCACCGCCGTCCACCTGTCGTGACAATTATGGGTCACGTAGACCACGGTAAAACAACCCTGCTCGACTCAATCCGCAAAACAAAAGTGGCTGCTGGCGAAGCTGGTGGGATCACCCAACACATTGGTGCATACCATGTGGATGTGGAACACGAGGGCAAACCGCAGCAGATAGTCTTCCTAGATACTCCTGGCCACGAAGCTTTTACAGCTATGCGGGCCCGAGGAGCGCGGGTAACAGACATTGCCGTGTTAGTAGTGGCTGCTGATGATGGTGTCCGTCCTCAAACCATTGAAGCTGTTAGCCACGCCCAAGCAGCCGGAGTGCCAATTGTTGTTGCAATCAACAAAATTGACAAAGAAGGGGCACAACCAGAACGCGTCAAACAAGAACTCACGCAGTATGGTCTGACCGCAGAAGATTGGGGTGGTGAGACAATCATGGTTCCCGTGAGCGCGATCAGGGGTGAAAACCTGGATACGCTCTTAGAGATGATTCTCTTAGTAGCAGAGGTTGCAGAACTATCTGCAAACCCAGATCGTACCGCCAAAGGAACTGTAATTGAAGCACATCTGGATAAAGCCAAGGGAGCAGTTGCTACCTTGCTAATTCAGAATGGCACCTTGCATGTGGGAGATATCTTGGTAGCTGGCTCGGCTTTCGGTAAAGTTCGGGCGATGGTGGATGACAGAGGCAAGAGAGTAGATATTGCTTCTCCTTCCTTTGCTGTGGAGGTACTAGGTTTAAGTGATGTGCCAGCAGCAGGCGACGAGTTCGAGGTCTTCCAGAACGAAAAAGAAGCCAGAGCACTCGCTAGCGATCGCGCCGATAGACAACGCCTATCCCGTCTGTTACAAGGACGTGTTACCCTTACAACCCTGTCGGCTCAAGCACAAGAAGGCGAGTTGAAAGAACTCAACTTGATCTTGAAGGGAGACGTACAAGGTTCCGTAGAAGCCATTGTGGGAGCGCTCAAGCAAATCCCGCAAAACGAAGTCCAAATTCGGATGCTCTTGGCTACTGCTGGGGAAATCACCGAGACAGATATCGACTTAGCAGCTGCCAGTAACGCTGTAATTATTGGCTTCAACACCACCTTCGCTAGTGGCGCTAGACAAGCCGCCGATGAAGCAGGTGTAGATGTTCGTGAATACAACGTAATCTACAAACTCCTAGAAGATATCCAAGATGCCTTGGAAGGTCTTTTGGAACCAGAGTTGGTGGAAGAACCCTTGGGTCAAACCGAAGTCCGTGCCGTCTTCCCAGTCGGTCGTGGTGCGGTTGCCGGTTGCTACGTTCAATCTGGCAAGCTAGTTCGCAACTGCAAAGTCAGGGTGCGACGCGGCGGTAAGGTGATCTATGAAGGCGTCCTTGATTCCCTAAAACGGATGAAAGAAGATGCTCGTGAGGTCAACGCCGGTTATGAATGCGGTGTCGGCATGGATAAATTCAATGATTGGGTTGAAGGTGACATCATCGAATCCTATCAGATGGTTACGAAGCGCCGCACTCTCACCTTAACGAGATAGTGTTAAGGGTAAAATGGTTAGAAGTTAGGAGTAATAAATTAGGAGTTAGGAGTTAAAGGCTGCTAATTCTTAGCTCCTAACTCTTAACTCATAACTTTTTATTATGCATTCATTTCGCTCTGAACCTATTTTGTGGATTCACGTCGCTGGATTGGCGACGTTGCCTGTTTTTTTAGTACTCTGCTTATTGTTTCTCTCTGTAGGCGAACCGTTTTTGCCAGTGTGGATGGAGCTATTCTTAGTTGCCGCCATTGGTGTTCTCCCCCTGCTATGGATGCAGTTGCGCCGCCCCTTTTATATATTTGCTCTTTTAGGAATCGCCCTAAAGCCAGAAAATCTGACTGAGCGGCAGCGAAAAATTCTCTGTTTAATTAATACAAAGTTAAATCGTATCCTGGCATTAGTAGCAGCAATATTATCGGTTTGGGTGCTGTGGAATCTTTACCAAATTGCCCCATTAGTAGCAAATTCAGCTAAATTCCTCCCACAATGGCGCAGCCTTGCACTAGTGCTTGCGGGATTAGCCTTTTTGGGCAGCAATCTATTTTTACAAATACCTGTGAGTGTAATGCGAGTTTTGGTGATTAATGAGACAGAATTCGCTGGCATCGAGCCATTATCTTTAGAAAAGATTAAGCAAGATTTCACCATTTTAGGAGTGCGGGTTAATCAAATCGTGCCTCGATTGTTGGAATCCTTGTTTAGGATTAATACAGATTCGTAGCTGCCCTCAAAGTAATATTATTTACTTTAAAGGGCTAGAGAGGAGATGAGGGAGATGAGGGAAAAGAATTAATAACCAATACCCAATGCCCACTTGCCCTGAGCGTTCGCGCAGCGTCTCCGTTAGGAGAAGCCGAAGGGATGTCCAATTACCGTTGAAGTTAAAACAAAGGAATGAGGAACTATGGCTCAAATTCCAGCTTCTAGCGATCGCCAATTTTCTGCTGATACTGAAATTTGGTATAGCCTCAAATGCGCTATATCTACTAGTTCCGGTTTTCAACGCTGGCAACTAGAACGCGATGCTCAATTACACGGAATTCGCTTGGAACAGCAGGTACAACGGTATTTAAGAGAAACTTTAGAAACTTTAGCTTACTAAAAATTAAGTAAATCTTGTACGCTTGTTTGCAAGCGACGGAGTTGACGGTATGCACTCTCCAAGCGTTTGCCATCAACTTCCACTTCATTGGTGGGATAGTTTTCGATAATTTCAATCAGCGATACCTGCCCGTCTTGACTCGCAGAAAGTACCAAAGCGGCCCGCAAAGCCTGTCGGTCTGCTCTCCGAGACGGTGTATAAATAACTTGACTAATTTGATCCAAAATAATATTACCAATTCGGCTATTCAGTACTCGATCTAAAAATACAACGTTTACCTTCACCGGCTCCGTTAAATACTGACGAATGGCTTTGGGGTCTTGTCGCGCCAAAGCGAAATTAATCCGTAGTGAACGTGAAAGTTCGCCTGTTTGGGCAAAGGTGGATAGTTCCTCTACTGAAAGTGATTCACGGAAGACACCATAGTTTAGCACCACTCGTTCCGCAGCAAAGGCAGGAGTAGACAAAAGTAGAAGACAGGTACTACCTACTAAAACTAAGGCCTGACGCAGCCCCAAAAATTGAAAACGCATTTCTTCCGATTTCCAATAGGTTTGCTTTCACTGTCATGATATGGCAGCAACATTATTTGCAGCATCTAGCTTTAGGGAATACAAAAATTGAAGAAGGCAGGAGGCAGAGGGCAGAGGGCAGAAGGAACAATTGAATGGGGATTCAGACCCCAACCAATTGTAAGCACCGTATAGACGGTGGGGTTTTATACCCTTACTCCCTTTGGTCGTGGGCAGAGTGAGTCAGAATTCCCTTGTCTACGACACGCTGCGCGATCTGCCAACTGAGCCTCCTGCCCTCTGCCTTTCTTGATAAATAATTTAGTAGACAGAATGAGCGCTTATACAAGGCAGCGAGGGGCTTATTGACACATTCGCTTCTCCCGAAAGTCCGTAGTAGAGCTTGGCTGAGATACAGCTACCATCTCAATTAATAAGACTTGCCGCAATATCCCATCGTCACAGCTAGGCAAACTTTGGCTATAGCGTACTAGTAGAATTTTCTAAATAAAAGAATATAACTAATGTATAAGTTCTGTGATCTATCTAAGGAACTTAGCTGAATTAATACTAATCATCCAGTATAGTTTTGCATGGGTTTGATAGCAGCTACAAGGCTGCTTGCTACCTTAAACCTTGTTCGACACACCGTAATTCAGCACACCACAGACTCAAAAAATGAAATACCGGGGTTTTCACATTTCTCTTGCGAAAAATTTTCGCCTTCTTTCTAACAGTTATCTCAGATATACTTTACGCGTGGGAGCCGGACTAACAGCCTTGCTAGTTGTTTCTAGTGGGTCAATACTACTACCTAGTGAAGTTAATGCTGGTGCGAGCCACCCAGAAGGTATCGCCCCAACGATCACAGCACAAGCTCCCGCAACAGCCGCAGTGATTTACGTTAATCCAGCGACTGGTGTAGATAGTGCTGGTGCTGGTACAACCTCAACTGCACCCTATAAAAGTATCAGTTTTGCTCTTAGTCAAGCCCAGCCAGGTGCAGTTATTCAATTAGCACCTGGGAACTATAACCAAGAAAGTGGCGAAACCTTCCCACTGTTGCTGAAACCAGGGGTGACACTGCGGGGTGATGAAACTACTAAAGGTCAGGGGGTATTGATTACAGGTGGAGGTTTCTACACTAGTCGCACCTTTGCTAGACAAGACATTACTATTCTTGCTGACCAAGATACCACGATCGCAGGTGTCACCGTCACCAACCCAAATAGCCGGGGTACGGCTGTGTGGGTGGAGTCAACTAATCCGATTATCAACAACAATACTTTTACTAACAGTGTTAGAGAGGGTGTTTTTGTTACGGGTACAGGCAATCCCAAAGTCGAAGGCAATCTCTTTGTGCAAAACAAAGGCAATGGGATCTCAATTGCTAGGGCGGCCCAAGGAGAAATTCGGAATAACTTATTTCAGGATACTGGTTTTGGTCTAGCGATCGGTGGCACTTCCACACCCCTAATTGTGGAAAACCAAATTATCGAAAATCAAGACGGTCTTTTTATCTCAGAGTCAGCGAAGCCCGTATTGCGTAAGAATGTCATTCAAAACAATAAGCGGGATGGAGTAGTAGCAACTGTTAATGCTTTACCCGATCTTGGCACCAACGAAAATCCTGGTGGCAATCTTATTCGCAACAACACTCGTTATGATGTGAACAACGCCACTAAAACAGGTCAAATTCTCGCTGTTGGCAACGATATCGATCAGAAAAAGATTTTCGGCTCAGTAGATTTTGTTGCCGCAACTGTTAACCCACCCGCTGGAGGGGCTGTTGCATTTAAAGATGTGCCAGCAAATTACTGGGCAAAAACCTACATTGAAGCTTTAGCCTCCCAAAATATTATTGCTGGCTTTCCTGATGGCACTTTTAAACCCAACGATCCTGTAACCCGCGCTCAATTCGCCACTATTGTAACTAAAGCCTTAACACCACCAACTAAACGCGCAGCCATTAAATTTAAGGATGTAGCAAGCAATTTTTGGGCTAACGCTGCAATTCAATCTGCTTACCAGAGTGAATTTGTTTCTGGTTATCCTGATGGCACTTTTAAACCACAGCAGCAAATTCCCAGAGTGCAGGCGTTAGTCGCTTTAGCTAATGGTTTGGGCTTAACAGCGAGTAATCAGAATGTCCTTTCCTTTTACACCGATGCTGCCCAAATTCCTAATTATGCGATCGCTCCTGTTGCTGCCGCAACTGCACGGCAACTAGTAATCAACTATCCCACAGTGAAGCAACTCAATCCTAATCGTGAAGCGACTAGAGCCGAGGTTGCTGCCTTTGTTTACCAGGCACTTGTCAATGCTGGACGTGCCCAACCGATTCCTTCATCTTATTTGGTAACAGTTCAGTAAATGCCTAGTTAGCAAATTGAAAGCGCCAGACTAATAATTTGTTAGTCTGGCGCTTTCAATTAATGTGAGTTCTCTTATACCAATTCAATTAATGATTGCAATACATCCTTGGGTAAAGACGCGATTCATCGCGTCTCTACAAATGGTCTATTTGTCGCATTCT
>NZ_JAYGHD010000057.1:0-22363 GCF_034932245.1 Nostoc sp. UHCC 0251 | reverse complement strand
CCCCTGCTCCCCTGCACAAGCGCAGGCTTTGAGGGGTGTGGTGAGAAATCCGGGTAACGCCCCATCCACGCAATGTTAATTCGGCTTTGGTCACTGCATCCCATGTTTGGGCATAATTAGTTAATTATCTCATGCTAGAAACTTCCTTCACTTACCGCTCTCCCAACCGCTATATGCGCTCGTTTGCAGGAAGATTGGCATGTACTCCCAGCGCATCCTTTAACTGTTGTTCAGAGACACCTAATTTTGCCGCCGCAGCTTTAAAATCGGGGCGAGGTGGACGCCCATTTCTGTCAGCTTGGCCAGGAGGATTGGCAGGTACTCCCAACGCATCTTTTAACTGTTGTTCAGTGACACCCAACTTCGCCGCCGCAGCTTTAAAATCGGGACGAGGTGGACGTTGATGATTGCGATCGCCAGGAGGATTAGCAGGTACTCCCAGTGCATCCTTCAACTGTTGTTCAGTGACACCCAACTTCGCCGCCGCAGCTTTAAAATCGGGACGGGGTGGACGCCCATTTCTGTCAGCTTGACTGGGAGGATTAGCAGGTACTCCCAACGCATCTTTTAACTGTTGTTCAGTGACACCAAGCTTCGCCGCCGCGGCTGCAAAATCAGGGCGAGGTGGTCGCCTTTGTCCGTCTGGTCGTTGGTTGGGCTGTTGTGAATCCTGGGCAACCCGATCGGATGGATTAGCAGCATTTACCTGATTCAGCGAAATCAAACTAAATGTCCCAGCCAGAACGGAAATTGCTGTTACGACTACTGCTTTATTAAAATTCATGGTCATCCTCTACAAGATAGGTTGTTGATATTTCTGATTTAACCGACTCAAAATTACAGTTTGCCCTGCTTCTGAATTACAATTTTGTAATTTTTGTGCCTAGTACACTGCTCAAATCAGGCCATCTGAAGTCCAACATCAAAGGTTGCTGCATAGCCTTGTCCATTCTTGGTAAGCTTGAGCAACATTTGTTCGCCACCATCAGCAAAAATTCCGTCATCAGCGTTTTTTTGTGTGCGCTGTCCTTTACTGGCGTAGGGTGCTTGGGTATACACGCGATCGCTTATCGCGTCATCAAAATATAGTTGTGATGTAAACTCATAACCTTGCCCTGATATCCCATTCGTGCGAACTTTAAAATGGATATGGACAGTTCTTCCTTGATACCAACCAGGGTAAATGGTTACAAACTGAACATTTCCCTTAGCGTCGGTTATTTGATAGCCGCGTAAGAACTTTTTGCCAACAGTATTAAAACTGCGGTCTGTCACATCCGAATAGACACCGAGTGCGTCACAGTGCCAAATATCCACGATCGCACCAACTAAAGGTGTACAACCATTACTACCGACCTGAGAAACGTGCAGCGTCAGTTGCAGTGGTATGCCTTCTTTCACCGAACCATCCACTGGATCGGAACGGATATCAGAGCGATTGAGCTTCTCGTCTACGAAATACGGCCCTTCAGTTTGCTCTGGACTCACGATACAGGCAGGCAATGTAGCAGACTCGACCGTGGATGATACTGAGACAGCTACACTCGGCTGTGCTTGTGTGGAACTAGACTTTCTCGGTATACATCCAACGACCAGTATTGCAGTTCCGGCTGCTTTAAATAAAGCAAGTGCCCTTCTGCGAGTTAAATGACCTAATTGGCGATTGTTATTTTTCATGATGTGTAACTAAGTATTCGTCATTTCTGTAAATGGGGATTTAAATCCCATCTGAAACTAAGCAAGATTTAGATTTCGCGTCTTAAATTACGAATTACGAATTACGAATTAGTAATTACGATGATGAGATTGGGGAAGACGCTTTTTTTGTTGTGGGCGGGGTTGGCGATGCTTAACCTGTGGTTTTTCATTTGGTCTTTGCTGTTGTGCAATCAGTGGATTGCGATTGGAAGGAGCTTCGGCGTTTGCTTGATTGGGTGCAACAAAACCGAATGTACCAATTACAAAAGGAATCGCTGCTACTGCTAACACTCTACGAATATTTATCACAATTGACCTCGAAAATTGCTGTTGCTTACATTTATGATTAATCCACCTGAAAATGACAGCTTGCCTATTTTCTAAATTACACTTTTGTAATTTGAGCTATAGAACAATCAATCTAAAATGGAGCAATAGATGAAGTAATAAATGCATGTGAACGTTCTGTTTGTCGAAGATGAAGCAAAAATTGCTAACTTTGTCCGGGCTGGACTGAAGGAGCAGGGATTTGTCGTAGACTACTGCGACAATGGCGATGAAGGATATCTGCGGGCATTAGATAACGAATACGATGCGATTATTCTTGACATTATGGTGCCGGGAAAAGATGGATTGTCGATTCTCAAACAACTGCGGCGAGAAGGTCGCAATACTCCGGTAATTTTGTTGACGGCTCGCAATGAACTAGACGATCGCCTAGAAGGTCTAAACTTGGGAGCCGATGATTACATTGCCAAACCGTTTTTTGTGGAAGAGTTAGCAGCTCGCATTCATGCAGTTGTCCGCCGGAGTCTAGGCGATCGCCAAAATCTCCTTACGGTTGGGCCAATCAAACTCGATCGCATCACGCGAGAAGTTACCTGCAATCAACGGGCGATTGAACTCACCAGCCGCGAGTTTAATCTGTTGGAATATCTCATGCGCTCTCCCGGACGAGTTTTCACCCGTACCCAAATCCTAGAACACATTTGGGGCTATGACTTTAACCCCAACACTAATGTTGTGGATGTATGTATCCAAAGAATTCGCAAAAAAATTGACCCCATCGATGAAGCCAGTTGGATTGAAAGTATTCGCGGTGTTGGCTATCGATTTCGCAAACCAGAATCTTGATCATGAAACAACTGCGATCGTTTCGATTTCGGATTGCTCTGTTGTCTGCGGCTTTAGCTGGCAGTACATTAGTAGGATTTGGTGCAGTCTCCTGGTTTCAGATTTACAATGCCAAGATTAGCCGACTCGATGCAGAATTGTTAAATCAGTTGATGCGAGCCAGTCGTCCACCGGAAAAAGAGCGATACTCCGGAGTCGCTCCGCGATCGCCTCTACGCCCAGAATCACTATCCTTTGGTTTAGGAACCAATACCAAAACTCCCATCGCCCTGCTGGTACTTGATGCCAATGGCAATACAATATTTCAATCTAACTCTTTACCTGCTGACATTGAAGTAAACCGCCTATTGCTTGGGCGTCTTCAATTAACACCTTTATCATTACCCCCTCCTAGAGAACGACAAAATCCATCTATAGAACCACCGCCCTTTCGCCCACTTCCCCCGCAATTTGTTACTTTACGGACAGCAACAGCAACTTGGCGGATTGGAACCACCAAATTTCCCAATACTCAGGTTGCTCTGGCTGTGAGCCTGCAAGCCGTCAATCAAGAGATGGCTACAATTCGTAATATCTTCTTAGTTTCTATTCCAGTAGCGTTGCTACTAGTTGCAGTCGGAGCATGGTTGATTTCTGGTAGGGCGTTACGTCCTATCACTCAATTAACAGGTGTGATTCAACAGGTGACAGTCAAAGGGCTAGATCAGCGAATTCCCATTGGGACGACGGATGTTGAGTTTGTCGAACTGATTCAGGTATTTAACCAAATGCTGTCACGCCTAGAACGCAGTTTTACCCAAGCCTCTCGCTTCAGTGCTGATGCTGCTCACGAACTGAAAACCCCGCTAACCATTCTGCAAGGTGAACTGGAAAGAACCTTGCAACAAGTTGACTCAGGAAGTGAAGTGCAACAACGCTTAAGCAATCTCTTAGATGAAGTGCGCCGCCTGAGTGGAATTATCCGGAAACTCTTGCTGCTATCTCTAGCAGATGCCGGACAAATGAGCTTGTATTTGGTTGAAGTGGATATTTCTGAGTTGCTGATGGAGATTGTTGAGGATGCGGAACTACTAGCTCCTCATTTGAGCGTGCAAACTGACATTCCTACTGGACTCAAGGTACAGGGCGATCGCGATTTGCTCATGCAAGTTCTGCAAAACCTGTTGAGTAATGCCATCAAATACAATCTTGCCAATGGCTGGATCAAGATTTATGCAGAAAAAATGCAAACAAATGTCCACATTACCATCGTCAATGCATCAATTGACATTCCTGTGAGCGATCGCTCACGCCTTTTTGACCGCTTCTATCGCGGCGACCCGGCGCGTACCCGCCAGGTTGAAGGACTAGGGCTAGGACTGAGCTTGGCTCGTGAAATTGCTCGCGCTCATCGTGGCGACCTCACCCTTGACTCAATATTGAACGGTCAAACAGCGTTCACTCTCACCTTGCCGATAGAGGAATGATTGAAGCATTAGCAAGCAGAGTTTTCTAAGCGCAAGCATTAACTGAGATAAACCTGCAATTGCATTGACACTTATAATATTAATTAAGAAGCCGTCCTAGAAGTGCGTAGCTCTAGACCTAGTTTTTCGGTAAAAACCAAATTTACCTACAGATACATCAAAACTATTGTTAAAATCAAATAATTTTAAGTTAGAATTACCAACTCCTATGAGAGAAACTGTCCTAGAGGTTCGCAATCTACAAGTTGAATTTCCCAGTGATGGCAACACTGTCAGAGCTTTGGATGGTATTTCCTTTGGACTGCATCGAGGTGAAACTCTAGGAATAGTAGGAGAATCGGGGAGTGGTAAATCAGTGACAGCCTTAGCTGTGATGGGTTTGTTGCAAACTCCCGGTATAGTTACTGGCGGTGAAATCTGGTTTCGTCCTCAAGAGAATGCCAACGCCATCGATTTGGTAAAATTGCCTCCTGAGCAAATGCAGCTACACCGGGGTGGCGACATCGCCATGATTTTTCAAGAACCGATGAGTTCGCTCAATCCGGTTTATAACATTGGGTTTCAGCTAACAGAAGCGATTATGCGGCATCAAAATGTGTCAGCAGCCCAAGCACGACAAATTGCGATCGCAGGTCTGCAAGAGGTTAAGCTTCTACCTAGCGATGAAGAGATCCAGCAGCAGTATATCGAAACTTGGCATCAAACCAACAGCAATTCATCGAAACCAGAACCATCAAAGCTGGCACAGTTGGTTAAACAACACAAAGAAGCTATGCTGGAACGCTACCCTCATGAACTTTCTGGGGGTCAGTTGCAACGGGTGATGATTGCAATGGCAATTTCTTGCAACCCATTAATCTTAATTGCCGATGAACCAACCACAGCTTTAGATGTGACGGTGCAAGCGACAATTTTGGACTTGTTGCGAGAATTGCAGCAAAGCCGTGACATGGCAATGATTTTCATCACCCACGACTTGGGGCTAATTTCAGAAATTGCTGACCAAGTAGCGGTGATGTATAAAGGCAAAGTTGTCGAATCTGATACTTCGGAGCAAATTTTCAGCAGTCCCCAGCATCCATATACTAAAGGTTTGATAGCTTGTCGCCCCACACTCAACCGCCGTCCTCAAAAATTACTCACTGTTTCTGACTACATGAGTGCAGAAGAGACACCAACGGGACAAGTAGTAATTCAGGCGAAAGAACCCGCACAACCCATAGAAGTCACCACCGAAGAGATTGCTGCAAAATTGGCAAACTTCAATAAATTGGAACCTCTGCTGCAAATCCGCAACCTGAAAGTTGGTTTTCCAGTGCGTGGGGTGTATGGTGGTACAAAACGCTACAATATGGCAGTTAATGGCGTTTCCTTTGATGTTAAACCAGGGGAAACACTAGGTTTGGTGGGAGAATCCGGTTGCGGTAAAACCACCCTTGGCAGAACCTTGCTGCGATTAATTGAACCAATGAGTGGTCAGATTATCTTTGAAAAACAAGATATTACTAGCCTCAAAGGAGAACCGTTGCAAAAACTGCGGCGGGAAATGCAAATAGTCTTCCAAAACCCTTTCAGTTCCCTCGATCCCCGAATGAGGGTTGGCGATGCGGTGATGGAACCATTATTAATTCACGGCGTTGGAAAGACAAAGCAACAACGACGCCAGCGAGTAGCCGAACTTTTAGAACGAGTGGGGTTGAGTGCAGATGCAAGTAACCGCTATCCTCATCAGTTTTCTGGTGGTCAACGCCAACGGATTTGCATAGCCCGTTCTTTGGCATTAAACCCTAAATTTATCATCTGCGATGAATCAGTTTCAGCGCTGGATGTTTCAGTACAGGCGCAGGTATTAAATCTTCTCAAAGAATTACAGTCAGACTTTCAACTTACCTATATTTTTATTTCTCACGATTTAAGTGTAGTGAAATTTATGAGCGATCGCATTTTAGTCATGAATCGCGGTCAAATTGTTGAACAAGGAACAGCCGAAAGCATTTACCAAGAACCGAAAGAGGAATACACGCAAAATTTAATTGCTGCAATTCCTACCGGTAGTGCTGAACGTGTGCGAAGTCGTCATCTAAGGGCTTTATAGAAACGTCACTCGTACTTATTAGACTTCTTGCATAAGTCGGGAAAAGGGGAAGGGGAAAAAGTTCTGTATTGTCCCCTTCCCCTTTAACCTTTACCCTTTTCCCCCTCTTGCAAAAAGCACTTTTGCAAGAGGTCTATTGAGCATCAATACCGCAGCCATAAGCCATTTTGATATAACGAGGTTTTGTAGAGCGGCACCAAGTCCTATCGTTACCAGCAACAGGATTAGTTGCCAATTGAGTATTGAGCGCTGTATCTGGCAATTTATTTTGGGGGTCTGTTTCTGGCAATAGCAGGTAATTATCTTTCCCGCCGCCATCAACAAATAAGCCTAATGTCAGCATCAACTCTCGTAAACCACTAACACCCTCTAACCGGGATTGTCCGTAAGCTGGTTCTAATAAAGATAGATAAGTATCATCGCCGTGCTTATCCCAGAAAACTCCGATGCCGTTAATATCTCCCGTACCGAAGGTCATTAAGCTGCCGTTATACCAATCATTTCCAGCGCTATCTTCAAACCAGCCAATACTCCAGTCACGGCCATTGCCTAAACTTTGCATAATGATACCTGTATAGCGATCGCTTCCCCCATCATCTTGATAAACTCCCACACCAAAATGCGGCGAACTTCCCAGGCTGTACCATCCGGCATCGTGGTAATCATCACCCGCTTTGTCTACCAAAAAGCCCAAGCTATACCAGTAAGCTGTACCTTGACCGTAAACCTCACATTCGTAGCGATCGTTTCCTGCGCCATCGACTAACATCCCTACACCCCCAGCCCAACTGTGACCTTCTGTATAGTCTGCACGCCTTCCCAAACCTGCACCTTGGATAAAATGGACATGCCTTTTGGCTCCAAATGGGCCGCCGTTTGGATACTTGTCTTCTAGTCCAATGTATTTATCGTCACCTACACTATCTAATAGCAACCCTACTCCTTTAGTAAAGCCATAGCCTTGACCGTACCTGTAGAGAGAATAGCGATCGCTACCTTGATTATCGATCAGCAGTCCTGAACCAAAAGTACCACTGCCTTGAAGATTGCTAATGCCTTGATAGGTATCTTGCCCTTGCGCGTCGTAGAGAATGCCAGTACCAAAAATACCTATGCCTTGACTAGCGTATTCTGCCTCATAACTGTCATCACCTTGTAAATCTAGCAGCAATCCGTAGCCGAAGATACCAGCCCCAAAGCTGGGAATTTTCCCCGGTGGGCTAGAGTAGCGATCTAAGGTGACGCTGACACCATGAGCAATGTTTTTGGTAGCAGCACCGCCAGAGTAAGTATCATTACCGTCAATATCTACGATCAATAGGTAATCGTCGGGGGAATAGACTTGATCGCCTTTACCACTGAGAATAATTCTACCTTGGGGTGTATCTATGCTGTAGTTGTAATTTCCTTGCAACAAATTAACTGGGATTTGGCTGATTTGACTTTGCATTTCACCAACAGCGGCCGCTGTTAAAATTGCTCCTGTGTTGAGCATTTTAAAATCAACGTTGTCTAAAAGAGATTCAATTAACAGTACCTTTTCTGGGCTAGCATCTACTTCTTCTGCGGCTTCTTCCTCCACAGTTTTAACTGCGTAATTAAATACTTCGGTGTAAGTGCGATCGCCATCTAGTTGTAATTTAGATAGCGATCGCAACAATCCCACCTGTCTGTAATGCAGTGCATCTGGTACTGTGAATAAAAACTGTGCGATCGCAGAACGAAGTTGTGATGGTAAAGCTTTGTATTCGCTAGTTTTAAAACTATCAGCAGGCTGAGTACTTAGTTTACCAAGAGCAACAGCTAAGGCATCATCACCTAGCTTTTGTACTTGCTGTTTGTATTTTGTCAGCAAATCTCTGTTTAATTGCGGATTCACACCCCCATCGATTCTTTTGTAGGCACTGGCAGCGAGTTGTGCTAAATCTGATTTAGCTGCAAGTAAATCTTGAGTAATGGCGCGGGTGTAAGGACTGATTTTCCAAGGGTTATCGAAAAATATATCTAGCAACTTGACTCGATATTTATCACCTCCCCAGAGATCCATGTCTTTCATCTCCAAGCGGACATCCTCTGGAGTTAACTTAGCAGCAGCTAGCGCTTGGCGAAATAGTTCCCCTTGTTCGCTTAAGTATCCTGTAGTTGTAGCGTTAGCTGACGATAGGTAAAATACAAGCAAACAAGTCAAGGTAAATTGAGCAATTGCCAGAAAAGACTTTGGTAGCGATCGCCCAAATTGTTGCACAATTTTTGGTATCACGAAAATTATTCTATATTGCGTAATTACCAAATTTTATACTCAGCAAGTCCGCAATTGCCCAGATAATAAAATTCTTTTCAACAGATATTTGTGCAAACAAAGTTAATTACATCTGCAAGTCCTGACTGAGTTTTCAAATTAGTAAAAATAAAAGGTTTATCACCGCGCATTTTTTTAGCATCTCGTTCCATCACACTTAAATCTGCACCAACGTATGGTGCTAAGTCAGTTTTGTTAATCACCAACAAATCAGACTTGGTAATACCGGGGCCACCCTTGCGGGGAATTTTATCACCAGCCGCAACATCGATGACGTAAATCGTTAAATCCACCAATTCTGGACTAAAAGTAGCAGCTAAATTATCACCGCCACTTTCCAAAAATACTAAATCCAAATCGAGAAAACGTTCTTCTAACTGTTCAATTGCCGCCAAATTCATCGAAGCATCTTCGCGGATAGCAGTATGAGGACACCCGCCAGTCTCTACACCCAAAATGCGATCGCTTGCCAACGCCTGAGAACGCACCAAAAACTGAGCATCCTCCTGAGTATAAATATCATTCGTCACCACCGCAATCTGATACTGCTCACGCAATCCCTTGCACAAAGCATCCACCAAAGCCGTCTTCCCCGAACCCACTGGCCCAGCAACCCCTACTCGAAATGCATTCATTGTTATTTGTCCTTTGTCATTTGTTAGTTGTCACTTTTCCTTGGTACAGGTTATTAGTTCTTAGTTTTTGACTAATGACCAATGACCAATGACTAATGACTAATTCCTAAACAACCTTGTATACTGCGTTTCATGCTGCATACTCGCCAGCGACAAACCCCAACTACAACAGGCGAGTTCATCATCCTCCAACGCGAGAATTTCCAATGCCGCAGCACTGAGTAATGGTTGTAAATCTAGCAATAACTGCTGTCCTGCTGTTTGTCCAAGAGGAATAAGTTTCACGCCAGCAGTAATCAAATTACTTGCCCAACTATGCAGATATCCGAGTAATGCGGCTTGGATACTGATTTGCCAATGAGCAACGGCAATGCCAAAAGCGATCGCATAATTGCAAGGATTACCTACAGCATTGGCAATAGGTAGAATCTGCGGTTCTAGTTTACCAAGTAATTGGATGAGCGATCGCCCCATCTGCCAACTAGAGGCGCGTAACTCTTCTGTTTCTCTAGCGGCGGATAACCACAGATTCCAACGGCATAGCGACTCTAAATCATTCATTTTTGCGGATTGCTGCGATCGTACCATCACTGCCGCCTCTAACCGAATTGCCCCGTAGAGCAACTCTGCTTTTAACCAATCTTTGAGATGTGTGTGGTTAGCGATCGTACCATTTTCTACCAGCATTTCTAAACCTTCAGAATAACTATATGCTCCCACAGGTAAAGCAGGGCTAGCCAACTGTAAAATACTTAAAAGATGACTATCAGTGAGCATGATGGTGTTGTCCATAAGCTCCTAATTCTGGCTGAAACGGTAAAATTTCCTCTTTAACTTTTAACCCCAGTTGTTCCAACATCGGGCGTAAAACCGAATCTGAAGACAAGCGTAAATAAGTTGGGGTAATTTCTACAGGTACATGGCGATTTCCCAAATGGTATGCCGCCCGTAATAATAAAAGTGGTGTTTGGGCAAAGGCAGTCAGTACTAGTTCTGGTTTGGCGGTAATTCTGATTAAACTGCTATGGGTTTCTTCTTGCAGAATATCGCCATCATGTAAGACAGTTCCTCTGGGTAAATGTAAAACTACAACTTTCCCATCTTCCGTTTCAAAGCGATGACGGCTACGGGTACGTTCTTCTGCTGTCAGTGCCAGAGTAAAAGTAACTGCGGCATCGTAATTAGGTGGTTTAAGTTGGGTAAATGTCAGCATACAGAGTTTAGCCTGAACTTTTGCTTTTGATTATGGTTTTAATTTAAATACCATATCTGCCTTGCCGGAAGAAAAGATAAAATTAAACAAAGGCAACGAGCCAAACGGGGACAATCATGAACCAAGCCATTGAGGGAGTACGCTGGACAATTCACGATTTAGAGGTTCTACCCGAAAATGAGTGGACACGCTATGAAATTATTAATGGAGAACTCTTTGTGACTCGCACTCCTCACCGCCGTCATCAACAAGTTTGTGTAAAAATTGCTCGACAACTCGATGTTTGGTCAGATGCGAGTGGTTTAGGGGAAACAATTGTGGCTCCAGGGGTGATTTTTTCACAAGCAGATAGCGTCATACCAGATGTAGTTTGGGTAAGTCGAGAACGACTGGCGCAAATTGAAGATGAAGCGGGACATTTGACAGGCGCACCAGAGTTAGTCGTAGAGGTTTTATCCCCTGGTAAACAAAACGAATTTCGAGATAAAGAAGCAAAACTGAAACTTTATTCAGTTCAAGGCGTGCGTGAGTATTGGATTGTTGATCGCTTTACTAAACAAGTTGAAGTTTATCGGCGAGAAAAAGCACAGTTGGTTTTAGTTGCTACTTTGTTAGGTGATGATGAAATAGCATCGCCACTTTTACCCGGATTTTCTTGTTCTATTCGTTTCTTTTTTCTGAACAATAGCAAAATTGAAAATATTTCTGGAAACATAACCGCTAAAAAGTAGGAAGCTACAGCAAGAATAAAGCCAATATTGCGGGTAGTGATTGGATGAAAAATGCTGTTGGGCATTTCAAGGTAATGCTACCAAATATACCAGCGATGTCTAACAACAAGCCCCTATACGTCTACGCCACACAAATTAACAAGAAACTCACAATACATGAAGACTCAACTTGTGGAACCATTTGTGAGATAAATAATCCCCAGATTAAACCAGCAGCAATAAGAGACTATTTATAAAGTGAATCTTTAGACAATAAGACGAGGAAGCATGATACGAGCCATAACAGCATATAATATGGTTGCTTCACTCCTGCACTGCAAGACGTTCATAATCCTTGCTGAGACGATGATAAAGGCATTCTATTCTGCACATACTCAACCCTGCGATCGCTACGTTCCGAAGCTTAACATGTAAATTCAAAGGCATTTACATCTGTCATTAGAATGACTTATTTTGTAGCTAAAGACAGTTTTTCCAACGCCAAAAAGCAATTATGGTGTTATAAAATGCATGAATAAGTGGCTTTGACGTTTTGTTTCTTCGGTTATAGCAGTGCCTTAAGTTTGGCATGATATTTGATTTGCAAATGAGCGCACGTTTAAGACCTCTGCTATATCAGGATGTGGAGAAATCTGCAACATTTTTTTACAAAGGCTTACGATTTAGACAAATAATTTGCCGCTCTGGTCAAGTAATTTGTGGCTCTACACTTGATCTATAACATTGCCTATGTCAAGTTATTAACATGAGTCCCAATGATGACACAAGTTCACTCGCTCTGGCTTCCTTACGCACAAATGAAGACCGTTTCGCCCTCGTTGAAAGTAGTTAGAGGAGAGGGGGTCAAGCTCTACCTCGATGATGGCACGGTACTCATTGACGGCATCTCTTCATGGTGGTGTGTTATTCATGGATACAATCACCCTGTCCTCAATAAGGCGGTTCAAGAACAGCTTGCAAAATTCGCTCATGTTATGCTCGGGGGTCTGGTTCATGATGCAGCTATTCATCTCGCCGAGTCGTTAGTCAAAATTACTCCTAAGAGGCTCAATCATGTCTTCTTTGCTGACAGCGGCTCAGTGGGGGTAGAGGTCGCGTTAAAGATGGCAATTCAGTTCTGGCGCAACAAAGGGCTACCACAGAAGAGCCGTTTTGTGGCGCTTCGCCAGGGATATCATGGCGATACGACAGGGGCAATGTCGGTGAGTGACGACGACGAGGGGATGCACCGATTGTTTAAAGGGGTCATACTCCCTCAGTATTTCGTAGATGCACCGGGCGGGGTTAACATCAAGTCTCACGAATGCCAAGCATCGCTTTCTCAACTCGCCGGACTTCTGGAATCGAACAAGAACCAGATTGCCGCCTTGATCCTCGAACCGATATTTCAAGGAGCGGGTGGCTTTCGCTTCTATCCCCCCGAGTATTTATTCCATGCCCAAAGACTGTGTGATGAACACGGGGTGCTACTCATATTCGACGAGATAGCGACGGGTTTCGGGCGAACAGGAGCATTATTCGCAGCGGAGCTTGCAAATGTCACCCCGGATATCATGGTGCTTGGTAAAGCGCTCACTGGGGGATACTTCGGGCTATCAGCAACTATCGCTACAAGTCAAGTCTACGAGTCCTTCCTCAGCGACGATCCAGAACTCGCCTTCATGCACGGGCCGACTTTCATGGGAAATGCAGTCGCCTGCGCGGTGGCGTTGGCAAGTATCAGCCTTATCGAAACCGAAAACTACCTTAGTAAAGTTAAAGCTATTGAGCAAGTACTCAAAGAAGAGATCCAGGGATTGGAGGGGCCATCGCTTTGCGACGCACGAGTGCTTGGAGCCATAGGAGTCCTAGAGTTTGAATCTCCTTCAAATCTCATGGGATTCAGGGAGTTTGCTTTAGATCGGGGAGTGTGGCTCCGCCCGTACAGCAAGTGGCTGTACACTATGCCCCCATACGTCATTAATGAGGATGACTTGCGACGAATCACCGCAGTAATGAAGGAGTGGGTGTTACACCAAGGCAAACTCATTTAAATATTGACGAGCCAGAATAAGGGGGAAATACGCCAAGATGTTAACTGGATAAGGCTTTCAGAAAACTAAATATCCCCTTTATACAATACCTTTGCCAAAAACAGAGGTAGTAAGAGACTATTTATAAAGTAAATCTTTAGGTAGACAAGACGATGTAGCATAATTATAGCCATAACAGCATATATGGAGGCTTCGCTCATTTCAGGCAGACGTTCATAATCTTTGTTAAGACGATGGTACTGATTAAACCACCCAAATGTTCTTTCTACTGCCCATCGTTTATATTAACAGAAGCTAAATTGGCAATTTTGCAGGCTTTAGGTGCTAGTTAATAGGTAATGTAAACCAGAAAGTTGCCCCTGCATCCGATGCACTATTAACACCAATTTCGCCACCGTGAGCATTGATGATTTGCTTACATAAATACAAGCCCAATCCCAAACTTACAGAATTGCGGATACTTGCACCCCGAAAGTAAAGGTCAAAAAGCCGATCGCTTTGTTGTTGACTAATTCCCACGCCATTATCACTTACAGTACAATAAATCATCTCACCCTTACGGGTAGCGTTAATTGTCAAGAGTAAGCCAGGGGCATTATGTTTGAGAGCATTCACGATTAAGTTAGAAAAAACTCGCCATAGTTGCGTGGGATCTGCATTCACTAATGGCAAATCTGCGGATACCAGATTTGTTAAGGTTGCTTGATTTTGCTCTAGTAATGGCTCTAAATCTGCGATCGCAGCTTCGACAACTGCCAGTAATTGTACGGCTTGACGTTGTAAAACGACACCTTGCATTTCGCTGACATGAGCTTCCATCAAGGAATTAATTAAGTTCAGTTGGCGATCGCTACTTTGAATCATCCGCTCTAAAATTGAGCGTGAAATCGAAATATTTTCCTCTGGACGTGCAAGCAAATTTTTCAGCACCATTAAAGTACCCAGCACTGGGTTGCGTAAGTCGTGAGAAACTGCATGGAAAAATATTCGTAGTTCTTCTTCAGTTTCTTTGCGCTGAGTAATGTCTTCAATCAAACCTTCGTAGTAAAGCAGTTTTCCTTGTTCGTTACGCACTGCGTAGGCTTTTTCCGAAATCCAGACAATACTCCCGTCTCGGCGATAAATTTGAGACTCAAACTCGGAAATGCTGCCATACTTTTCCATCAAGCGCACAAATTCTGCCCGGCGGTTCGGATCAACGTACAATTGTTCAATAAAAGTGGAATTTGCTGTCACCTCCTCCGCCAAGGAGTAGCCATAAATGCGTGCTAAAGCAGGATTTGCCGTAATGTAACGTCCATCGGGACTACTTTGAAAAATACCTTCAACAGCGTTTTCAAAAATGCTGCGATATTTAGCTTCTGCAACCTTGAGTTTTTGGTAAGCAGATTCCAGTTCTTGACGGGCGTAAAACTCAGAACGTTTGAGGCGATCGTACAGATAAACGCCGATATCACATATAGCACAAAACCAAAAGATGTATAAAATGAACGTTACATTGTATAATTCTGGATGTTCGGGGATTGGTGTTTTTAGTCCAAGTGCCGTATTTACACCAAAATAGTAAAGTAGCACACCCACTTGACATAGCAAGTGAAGAATCCAGGAGACTGGCATTAATACAGCTTGACTCAAGAATAGCAGCGACCAGGCAATGGTTTCAGGTAGTGCAAAACCTCTGATGGTTGCAAATAACTGCGATGCTAGACTGATTGCCCAAGAAGAACCCAAAAATAATAAATCTGGACGATCGCGACCTAACTTAGTTTTATGTAAAGCAAAGCAAATAATTATACTCGCAAGCATTGCAACATTAATTACAAGGCGTTGAGTTCTAAATTCTTCTGGCAACTTTTGCAACTCTGCAAAAGGAAAAAACAGTCCGTAAATGTCTCGCAAAGTAAAAGACAACAGACAGATCAGTGCCAGCCATAACCATAAACGCAATCTCTGCCACAAAAAACGGTTACGCCAATCTCTGTAAAGGGTAGTTGTTTCATCTGTTTTTGGCGCAGAAAAGGTTTTTCTCCACCAGCTTTGCACTGTTGTAAACGGAGTAGCTATTAGCATCCGAGCAACTTTGCCCATACCTTGAGGGTGTTTCCTTACTCAACATTGCCATAAATAACACCCTCTCATTTTTTGGTGATTTATGGGCAATTTGTTGCGGATGAAGTGAAGAGAGGTAATGTAAACCAGAAAGTTAACCCGCGCTTGCGGTTACTAATAACACCGATTGCGCCGCCATGTGCCTTAATAACTTTCCGACAAAGATACATTTTTAAGCCAATGCTTGTCGAACAACAGTCTTGAGGATCACGGACATGCAGATCGAAAAGGCGATCGCACTCTAGTTTACTCATTACCACACCGTCATCTCGAATCTGAGCGCGAATCATTCCGTCTTCAACGGTGGCACTTAAAATAAAATTTAATCCTGGTGGATTATTTTGCAAGCTATGTGTTACTAAATTTGCCAAAACTTTCTGCAACCGAGTCGCATCTGCCATCACTAACGGTAAATCGGCAGGAACTAAATTTTTCAAAGTCGCTTGATTTTGTGCCAGTGTGGGTTCCAACTGGGCAAACATTCCTTCCAGTAGGGTGCTAAATTGCACAGGTTCGGCTTTAATGTCAATACCCTGTTTTTCACAAGAATTAATTTCTAGCAATGAGTTAATCATCGTCAGTTGGCGATCGTTGCCTTGAATCATCCGCTCGATTATCGAGCGAGATACTGGAATTGGGGATTGGGCATCGGAAAGAGGCAGAGGGGCAGAGGGGATGGGGGGCAGAGGGGAAAGACTTGCTGTAATTTTTCCCCTGCTCCCCTGCTCCTCTGCTCCCCTGCTCCCCTGCTCCCCTGCTCCTCCACTCCCCACTCTTTGATTTAACAAATTTTTTAACACCATCAAGTTACCCATCGCCGAAGTTCGTAAATCGTGAGCAACTGTATGCAAAACAACATCTTTGACGCGATGCAATTTTTCAACTTCTTGCATTTTCTGCTGCAATTGGGCTGTGCGTTCTTCTACTTGGCGTTCTAAATTAGTGTTGAGTTCTGCTAATTTTTGGCATATCTGGCTTTGCTGAATAGCGATCGCTACTTGTTCTGACATTTGCTGTAACAAATCAATTTCTATTGGCTGCCAATGGCGTGAACCTGAGCATTGATTGGCAATTAACGCCCCAAATAATTCGTTACCTAGCATAATTGGTACAGCCAAGGTAGCCTTCGTTTGGAATTTTTGACAGTGCGCTTTTACTTTGGGAGATAATGCTACTTGCGTTATATCTTCAACGATACGCACAACATTATCTTTGAGTAAGTTTCTTAATTCTTGTAGATAAGCTTCATCATTAGTAGACCAACCTGTGACTGATGGATACTTAGGATCTACTGATTCGGCAAGAGTTCTGATTCCTAAATTGGCATTATTTAAACCAATAAAAACCCGATCTGCTTGCAGAAATTGCCTGACTTCCGTCACGGTGGTTTGGAGAATTTGCTCTAAGTTAAGCGAAGACCGAATTCGTACTAGGGTTTCTGCCAACAAGCGATCGCGTTGGGCACAAAGTTGGAATTGTGCTTCCACCTGCTTGCGTTCTGTAATGTCGTGATGGACTGCTAGGATCGAAGGGAGACCATCCAAATCAATGACTTCGGCTGAAAGCAGCGCTGTAATTATCTTGCCAGACTTTTGCCGAAATTCAAATTCTAAGTTGCGAACAACTCCTGTGGCTTGTAATTCCTGTAACAAATTCTGGCGATCGCGATCGTGTACCCAAAGATTTAACTCAAAGGAAGTTTTCCCAATCGCCTCTTCTCGCTCATAACCTGAGAGTTTTACAAAACTGTCGTTAACTTCGATGAAGCGTCCTTCTTGCAGCGTGCTGATGGTAATTGAATCGGGGCTGCAACTAAAAGCTTTAGCAAATTTTTGGGCAAGATTTTGTAAGGAGACTTCTGCTTGTTTGCGTTCTGTGATGTCTCGGACAAGTGCTAGTACCTCATCTTCACCACTTACTACCAACCGCGCCTCATAATCTTTGATTCCTAATGGCGTTGGTAGTTGATATTCGCAAGTTTGCAAAGTTCCAGAATCTAAAGTTTTAGCGATCGCTTCCAGGCTAATCGCCGCAACATCACTAGGCAATAACTCCTGTACATGCTTACCAACTATTTCTTCTCTGGAAAGAGTGACATTTGCTCCCTCATTTTTTAAATCTAAATACTCACCATCGCGGCTAATACGAAACATCAAATCGGGGATAGCGTCCAAAATTGCTTTATATCGCCCCTCAGTCTCTTGCAATTTTTCTTGGGCTTGTTTTTGGTCTGTAATATCCATCACCAAGCCATTCCAAATAAAATCACCTGCTTCTTGTAATTCGGGTTGCGAAGTAGCTTCAATCCACTTCAGTTTCCCACTAGACGTAATGATGCGACCTTTCCAATGCCAAGGTGTAGGAGTGGTACTACAAACTGCAACAGATTCTGTAAAAGCTTTTATATCCTGTGGATGAATTAGTTTGTGTAGCAACTGAAAGTCTTCCTGTATAGCTTCTGGTTCTAATTCATACAAATATTTACAACCAGAACTAACATAAAGGATAGATATAGAACCATCCTGCCGTTGCAGAATTTGGAAAATCATTCCCGGTAAATTGGCAGCAATTGTTTCCAACAGAGTGATATTCTCTAGTTTATGCGGTGATTTTACAACTTCATCCACTCTTAGACCCTTTGATATATAAGCAATTGGCATAATATTCAAGGCAATCATAACCACTGTAAGAGTTTTGTAACTGTCGGCGCAATCACCAACAGCAGAAAAAGTGGCTCTACTTTTAGGGTAGTTCTGGATGCTGCGATCGCATACACCCAATCGGGTGAACCAGTTGTCAAAGGTTAAAGGCAACAGGGAATAGGGAATAGGGAACAGGCAACTTGGAAGAGGAGCAATACTTGTCGGGGAAAGGAAAAACCCAGATCCCCGACTTTTAAAGAAGTCGGGGATCTTGTTGATCGCGAATTATTCACAGGACTTACGCAACTGGCACAGGCGATCGTCTACGGCACTCTTGCCGAATCCCCAAAAACTAAACGATAAACATGGGGACATCTGGACGTTTTAGTTGTTGAATTAAATAATTTGACAACAATCCATGCTTGAATAGCGATCGCTCTGTACCAGTTGTGTAAGTCCATATCAATATACATGTACTAAAATTTAGCGATCGCATTGTGCCAGTTGCGTCAAAAAGAAGGGTGTGGGGGGTAGGGTGTTGGGTGTAGTGAGACGGCGTTGGACGGAGCTTGGAACTCCGCCCAACGCAATCGTGCTTCTTCCCCAACACCCCACACCCTACACCCGCCCCAACGGGGCTGGTCAGTTATGCTAATACGCATGTACCAAAATTTAGCGATCGCCTGTGACAGTTGCCTAAGTCCTGTCTCAATAAACATACAGCAGGAGAGAAATCCGGTTAGGGTGCAGACATTGATGCAGGAGGTTTATTTTAAAGATGGTGCATCAGTCTAAAAGAGCTACCAAACTGAATCTTCGCACCAAATTTCCCACCAACACACCACTCATCACTCCAATAGCCCACATCAGTAGGACTTTCGGCAGTCTTGGTAAAATCGATAGCATGAGCTTTAAAATTTCGTTGATAATTAGCTAAATAATACATTTGTATATAAAATTACTTAAAGCCAGGGTTGACAAAAAATATTATCTATGAAATTCGTCTCTCAAAGGTTTCAGCTTAGGCTTTCACGTTGCGACAAAAATAGATAAAGTCGAGCTAAGGTTGATACACATAGGCAGGTAGGGGAGGCAGGGAGTTAGGAGTAAGTTGCTATGAGAATCTTGCTGATTGAAGATGACGAAGTTTTAGCGAGTGTTTTGTTGCAGTCTCTTACCCAACAACACTATGCTGTTGAAATCGCACAAGACGGGCAAATTGGCTGGGAATATGCCCAAGGTACGAACTACGACCTGATATTAACAGATGTTGGACTGCCGAAACTGGATGGCATTACTTTATGTCAGCGCTTACGCTCTAGTGGCTGTTCCACTCCTATTTTGTTGATCACAGCAAAAGATGAAACTAGCGATCGCATTCGTGGACTCGATGCTGGAGCAGATGATTATCTCATTAAACCTTTAAATTTGGGAGAACTCCAAGCAAGGGTACGTGCTTTGCTACGTCGCGGCGATACTCCCCGTCCTCCAGTGCTAGAAGTTGGGGCATTGCGGTTAGATCCAAGTACTTGCGAGGTAACATACAACAATCAAGTTCTGGATTTAACACCCAAAGAATATAGTCTGCTGGAACTATTACTACGTAATCCATTGCGGGTTTTCAGCCGGGGAGATATTATCGAACATCTCTGGACTTTTGATGATCCACCCCAAGAGGAAACAGTTAAATCTCATATTAATTGGTTGCGACACAAGTTAAAAGTAGTTGGAGCCATAGACTGGATTGAAAACGTTTATGGTTTGGGATATCGCTTAAACTCCCAAAAAGCTACTAGTTGTGGAAATAGCGAAAAAAAAATAACTCAAAAAAATCCCGATCAAAATTCCTCCATACCCGATACTTCCCCATCCGTTGAACAGCAGTTTAAGCAAGCAATGGGTGAGTTGTGGAATCAATATCAGGGGCTAATGACACAGCGAATGGAAGTACTGCAACAAGCAGCAACAGAACTTTCTAGCGGCACGCTAACTATAGAATTACGTAAATCGGCAGGACGGGAAGCGCACAAGCTAGCTGGTGTTTTGGGAATGTTTGAGCAAGAAACAGGTACTCAAATAGCGCGGGAAATCGAACAGATTTTAGACAAAGATGGAGAGTTATTACCAGCCCAAAAACGCCAGATAATATCGTTGATCCAAGAGTTAGGCAATTTGTTAAACCTAATGAAGGTAGTTAATCAAACTGCTACCTCGATTGGGGAAGAGATGAGTCCAAAGTTACTGCTGATTGACCATGATTTACAACTGGGTTCACAGTTGCAACAACTAGCATCTTCTATAGAAATGCGCTGGCAGCAAATAACAACGTTAGAAGGTGCAAAAAACTTCTTGCAAACCACATCGCCAGATTTAGTAGTACTGAATGTAGACGAGATCGGGCAGCGAGAGGAAAGTTTAGCACTAATGTTGGACTTAGCAACACATACTCCTCCTGTACCTGTTCTGGCGCTGGCTGTCACTGATCAGCTAGTGGATCGTGTGACTTTGGCTCAGTCTGGGGCGCGGGGTTTTCTCCTCAAGCCTGTCACAGCAAATCAAGTTTGGGAAACTACGTCTCAAATATTACAGCTTACGCGGGCTTTAACAGTAAATGTATTAGTAGTTGATGATGACCCACTGATTTTAGCGGCATTAGGCCCAATGTTAGAACCTTGGGGAATGCGAATGACTGCATTGGACGATCCCCTGCGTTTCTGGGAGGTATTGCAATCTACTGCACCAGATTTGTTGATTTTGGATGTGGAAATGCCCCAAATTAGTGGTATAGAACTTTGCCAGGCAGTTCGCACAGATCCCCAATGGCAGGAATTGCCAATTGTATTTCTGACGGCTCACCGGGAGATGGAAACGGTGCAGCAAGTGTTTGCTGCCGGGGGAGATGATTATGTGGTTAAACCTGTTGTAGGGGCAGAACTGCTGGCAAGGATCACCCATCGCCTAGAACGCAGCCGTTTACTACAGTCACTGTCTACCAAAGATCCCTTAACCGGACTAGCAAATCAGTTACAGTCTAGCCGCGATTTACAACACCTGATTGCTCAAGCCGAGAAAAATCAGCAATCGGTTTGCTTAATGATCTTGAATATTAGCGATTTACGCCAAATTAATATCCAGTATGGGCATGAGGCTGGTAATCAAGTATTGCAACGATGGAGCCGTCTATTCCAATCGGTTTTTTGCAGTGGCGAAATATTGGGCTATTGGGGTAACGGAGAATTTGTGGTAGGAGTTTCTGGGTTGACTGACACAGATGTCGTCAAACACCGCCTCAGTGACATTTTAACCAAGCTCCGCCAGCAAGTCTTTACAGCTCCCAATGGCGATCGCTTCCAGGTAACTTGTAATTTTGCTGTGGTTGAATATCCTAATGATGGACTAAATATCCAATCTTTATACCAAGTTGCTAATTCTATGCTGAAACAGAACTAAAGCTCTCCTTCTAACTGTTGGGCTACCAGTCTGGCAAACAAACCACCTTGAGCAATCAATTCCGAAAAGTTACCTACCTGCACGACATGACCAGCGTCGATAACATAGATGCGATCGGCATTACGAATTGTGCTGAGGCGATGGGCAATCACTACTCTGGTAGCATTTAACTTAGTTAAACTTTCAGTCACAATTGCCTGGGTGCGGTTGTCCAAAGCACTGGTAGCCTCATCCATCAAGATAATTTTAGGCTTGGAAACAAGCGATCGCGCAATCAATAATCTTTGCCGTTGTCCACCGGAAAGATTACTACCACCCTCGGCGACGATCGTATGCATCCCCATTGGCATTTGCTTAATATCATCAGCAAAGCCTGCCATTTGTGCTGCTGACCAAGCTTCTTCTAGGGAAACTAGAGCACTGGCGGTGATGTTATCAAAAACCGAGCCTGTACCGATTTTACCATTTTGCAGTACCACGCCTAACTGTCTTCGCACAGCCTGGAGTTCCATCTCTGCTAAATCTTTGCCATCATAATAGATGCCACCTGTCAATGGAGTTTCAAACCCCAATAACAACCGCAATATCGTTGATTTTCCACTTCCAGAAGACCCAACGATCGCAATAAATTCCCCTGGTTCGGCATGGAGGCTGACATCATTGAGGATTAAGCTGCCATTTTCCGAGTAGCGAAAGCTGACACGATTTAGGGCAATGCGACCGCTTAATTGACCGGGGTTAACCTTGGTTGAGTCATATTCAGGCTGCGATCGCCAAATCGGTTTTGCTCGTTCCCAGATTGGTAAGCTAATCGGCATTTAAATTGCAACATAGTCACTATTGCCTTTGTTTTTTATC
>NZ_JAYGHD010000056.1:0-22655 GCF_034932245.1 Nostoc sp. UHCC 0251 | reverse complement strand
CCCTGCTTCCCCTGCTCCCCCTGCTTCCCCTGCTCCCCCTGCTTCCCCTGCTCCCTCATCTCCCTCATCTCCCCCTGCTCTCTCCTGCGGCATCAACGCCAGCTTGGCATTGCGAAATCGCAGTTTATCCAAATCGGTTTTAATCGCGCCGCTTTCACCTGACGGCGCTATAGTCGTGGAAACCCAGCGCCCTTGGTCATCCTGGTCAATGTAAATATCCGGGTTGGCTAAGGTGACATCTAGCTTTAGCTGGCGGTTAAAAATTAACTGCACTGGGTCAAAACCCACCTCCACAGCTTCGACTGTGGCCCAATCTGGATCTGTGGGTGTGGCTGGGATAGCTGAAGCCCCAAACTGCACTCCCGTTAGCGAAAATTGTGTGACTCTTCCCAGTTTTACCGGACGGTTGAGTGTAGTCGTGAGACTTTGTTGTGCCAAGGGTGTTAACTCTGTTTGGACAAAAGTCCACAACCGATAAATACCGACGATAACTCCTAACAGCAAAAGTCCGCCCAAAGCAATGCTACCCCGGCTCAAAACCAGCAACCACAGACGCTTGCGGATAGGGGAGGGGGAGAAAATATCTTGATTGGGAGATTTAGTCATTTGCTTTCACTGTATTAATTGCCAGACTTCGCTGGTACACACAAGCATTAACTGGCACATTGATTCAGTATGCCATTTCCAGGATACGCCAACTAAACCCAAGACCTCATTGGTTAAGTTACGGTATTTGCTTGATTCCAATACTTATGCTTAATAATATTGGCGTTTTCAGGTAAATCTGATCTAAATAGAGTGAAAATTGTTCCTGTGACTTTCGCTGAAGCACAACCTAGTACTTTAATATGGATAGACCTTAAAAAAGACAGATGATTACACTAAGTCGTGTAATGGTACTCATAAGGTATTCTAGTATTTAAGCAGTTATTCAAGAACTGAAACAATAGAAATTACTAGACAATTACTAGATGTACTCAAAACATCCAAACACCAAGGGTTCTAACCGATTAGCTGACGTAAATGTGGGAATTGACAAAGGTTCTTTACGTCTTCAGTTCAGTACTAGAGTAAGTCAAGAATTTTACGGTAAACGTCAAGCATACAAAGGGTTAGGTAGAAGTGATACATCAGAAAATAAGCAGTGGGCTGATGGCATAGCTAGACGGATACAAGCTGATATTGACCATCCAGATGGGGGATTATTCGACCCAACCCTAACTAAATATCTGGATATTAAGCCGATGTTGGCTACAGTTACCCAGTTACCGACCGCAAAAACCTTACCTACATTAGGAGAATTGTGGAGTAAATATATCGCTTGGAAGCTACAAACACAACAAATTGCTGAGTCAACACATAGGACACTATACCAAACTACTTACACTACATTGCTAACACCTTTTCTAGATCAAGAATTTGGAGAAGAAACAGCAAGTTTAATTATTAATACATTGAATGCAAAAAAAACTGGTAAGCACTTAATAAAAACTTTGTACGGTGCTTTATCTTCTCTTTCCTTGTGGGCGATTAACAATAACTTAGGAATAAACCAAGATTATTTTAACGAGATTAAAGAATCTTATCTACTGCCTAAAAAATCACAACAGTTACAAGAAGAAGATTACAAGGCTTATACCTTGGAAGAGAGAGATATAATTATCAATGCATTTTATGAATCAAATAAAAAACACGAGAGAGAAGTTGCGAATTTAATTGAATTCTTATTTCTTACTGGATGTAGGCACGGCGAAGCATTCGCACTTAGATGGAAAGATATTAAATTTGATTCAGGATGGATAATTTTTGGTGAAAGTTATTCTTATTCATTGAAGAAAACTAAAACCACTAAAACGGAAGTAATTAGATGGTTTAAAATGAAAGGCATGAATAGATTAATTAATCTATTAAAAATTTTAAAAGAAAAAACAGAAAATGATCATGAATTAGTTTTTAGTAACAAAGGCAAATACTATGACTCACCTAAGATTAGAGTAGCTTGGAACCATAATAACCGTGTAAATGAGGACGGAAAGGCTTATAGTTATCCTGGGGTTGTTAGTAGACTCGCTACTCAAGGATTAATACACGGTTATCTTAAACCCTACTCTACTAGACATACTTTTATTAGTATTCAAGCTAATAACGGTGCTGACTTGGGTTTATTAGCTAACAGTTGCGGCAACAGTGTAGACACTCTTATTAAGCATTATCTACAACCGGATAAGGAAAGAGTACTGAAAGACATCTAAGTAAATAGAGAAGTGTAGTCGAAATTACTCCAAGTAGAGACTCTAAGTAAATTAAAAACCTCTAGGAATAAGCATTATAGAGGTTTTTTTGTGTATGCCACCTACACTAAATATACTTAATAAAGTAAATAGCCTCTAACGGGTCTATTTATAAAGTAAATCTAAAGAAGAGGAAACGAGCTTAAACAAGAACAGGACTTACGCAACTGGCACAAGCAATGGTGCGCGAAGCGCACCGAGCGCCCAAAAACTACACAGAAGACATAGCATTACCACATTCTAAATCTTCATTACTCCATTCTAAACATTCAATATTTTTATATTTTTCTTTACCAAAACTATCATCCACTAAACGATTAGTCTTTAAAGGACAATAATAAACTTTATTTAAACTATCGATATAAAGCATTAAATTATTGACTGCATACCAAGTATCCATTAAAACTGTATCGAAAGGTAGAAGCTTTTGATATACAAGCCCTTGCAGCATATTTTTCACATGGTCAATCTTAGTTAAACCATCATTGTCTGGATTGAAAATACGATAATCTATTACCCAGAAATTGAGATTTTTAGGATTAACATATATGCAATTTACTATTCCTATCCCTTTAACAACACCATGTTCATTACCACTATACTGCTTTCGGACTATTTCTATTTCTTCAGAAAATCTTTTATCTAAAACTGTATCATCAAATATAATGTAAGCATCCTCGTCAGCGACAATTAAATTTTTGACATTATCCCAAAGTAAACGAGGAGTTAATTTTTCATTCTTTAAATAATAATTTATTTTATCATGACTAATATTTTCCAAATGTTCTGCTAAATTAGTCATTGTATAGTTAATTTGGCTACTAAGTAAGTATTGACAATAATTAAGTTTAGTAAATCTCATCACTAACCAACTTTTTGATGCACCTTCTATCAATTTTATCATTGATTATTGTTACTAATTCGAGTAAAGCCAATCAAACACATTCTCGCTAATTAAATACGTATGTACTACTAATTAGCGATCGCACTGTGCCAGTTGCGTAAGTCCTGTTTAGAAAACTTAGAGATGTCTTGTCAAGAAGTTCAGCAGATTTGTGCAAAGCTTTATCAAGATGGTATGTACCCCTCGGAAGCTCGTGTATCTCAACTCATGACAAAGCCAGGATACCTTATGTACAAACAAGTTCGTACTATATTATTGCAGCAAGCACAGAATCATGTTCCTGTTTAGGCAAACTTGAATTACGTCGAGTTGGAAATTTAATTGCGCCAACTTTTTCAACCATAGCCTTGCCGTTGCGGCAAACTCAAAGTTGAAATCACAGACAAATAATTAGTCACTGTACAAATGGACGTAACTGGATTCGAACCAGTGACCTCTACGATGTCAACGTAGCGCTCTAACCAACTGAGCTATACGTCCTTAACTACACGATTATCAACAATAACACATACTTTCTTGATAAAGCAAGATAAAAGTGTAAATCAATCTTATAAGCGAAGTCCCATTCGAGTAGGGTGTATGATCGATAAGGTTATTCGGTTCTGGTGGGGAGCAGCTACCAGAGGTAACGGGGAAAGTTCGGTGCAAATCCGGCGCTGTCCCGCAACTGTAAACCAATTTGAGATACAATCTAAAATCCCAAATTGAGTAAGTCAGGATGCCCGCCGAAATAGATTTATCAGTTCCACATATCTGCGAGGTACAGATGACTACTACTGTAAATATTTCCCCGACTAGTCCCTTGGATGTTGCTGACCATACTTTATTTGTTTGCAAAACTTGTGCTAGCGTTTGGCAAGATGGAAAACGCCTAGGTGAAAGTGGCGGTCAAAAACTTTTATCTCAACTTCAGCAACTTGCACAAGATTGGGACTTACGAGATCAATTCCCAATTCAGGAAGTTGAATGCATGAGTGCTTGTAATCGTTCCTGTGTAGTTGCCTTTGCTGCTAAAGGCAAATTAACATATTTATTTGGTGATTTAGCTGTCGATGGTAGTGCATCTGCGGTACTAGAATGTGCTAGTCAATACTATGCCAAAGCAAATGGTTTACTGCCTTGGTCAGAGCGTCCAGAAGCGCTAAAAAAAGGCATTTTGGCAAAAATTCCACCTTTATCTTAAATAATGCGCGTTTTGATTCTAGGTGGTACAGGAGATGCCGCAGAACTA
The DNA here is from genome assembly GCF_034932245.1 of Nostoc sp. UHCC 0251. NCBI lineage: Bacteria > Bacillati > Cyanobacteriota > Cyanophyceae > Nostocales > Nostocaceae > Nostoc > Nostoc sp. UHCC 0251. Next base: position 18,229 of record NZ_JAYGHD010000056.1, on the reverse strand, counting down.
GCTGCCAAAGTGGCAACTATCCAAGGGTTAGAAGCAATTACGTCTCTAGCTGGGCGGACTCGTGAACCATCAGTACCGTTAGGCGATTTACGGGTTGGAGGCTTCGGTGGTGTGGCTGGATTGGCTAGCTATTTGCGAGTGATGCAAATCGACTTATTAATTGATGCAACTCATCCTTTTGCTACTCAGATTTCTTTTAATGCGGCGGATGCTGCAACTGAAGTCGGAGTACCCCGTCTGATGTTAATCCGTCCGCCTTGGGAAAAAGTAAGTGGCGATCGCTGGATTGAAGTTGACAGTGTTGAAGCTGCCGCCGCATCTATAGCAAACCAGGCACAACGAGTATTTTTAACAGTTGGCAGGCAAGAACTCGCCGCCTTTGCTCATCTAGAGAAAATTTGGTTTTTGATGCGGATGATTGATCCTCCTAGTGATGATGCTTTAGTGCCACCGGGAATGATATTGTGCGATCGCGGGCCCTTTACCCTGAATAATGAAAGGCAAATCCTGATTCATAACAAGATTGATACCATAGTAAGTAAAAATAGCGGTGGCGATGCAACAAAACCCAAAATTATTGCAGCGCGAGAACTGGGCGTAAAGGTTGTTATGGTAAATCGTCCAGCTATACCACCAGGAGAGCAAGTTACTGATGTTGATGGTGCTTTGGCATGGCTATTTGACAAGTTGCGCGACTAGTGGAAAAGGCAAAAGCCACCGCTCAGACTTTTAGAAGTGCTAAGACTTACCCTTGGGAATTGACCCTTCAATTCCCTCAACATACCAATCCATCACCAGTTGTCTCTGATCATCCAAAACCTTACCCTTTGGCACTCGCACCACCCCTTTTTGATCTTTCACCGGGCCATCAAAAGGATGTGCAGTACCCTGAATAAACTCATCGCGCTTCGCATTCACCAGTTGTTGCACATCCGCCGAAATCACCTGATTCATCGGGGAAATATCCACCATTCCTTGACCAATACCATCCCAAACCTCTTGAGATTTCCAAGTATTACTCATTACAGCCAAGGCTTTATCTGTATAGAATTTGCCCCATTTGTTAATAGTTGATGTTAGGTGGGCTTTTTGACCAAACTTACTCATATCAGTGTTGTAGCCAAAAGCATAAATGCCTTTCTCCTGTGCCAATTGAACAACAGCACCAGAATCGGTATGCTGCGTCAGTACATCCGCACCTAAATTGACCAAAGCTTGAGCCGCTTCTCTTTCTTTAGCTGGATCATACCAACTTTGTACCCAAAGTACTTTAACTTTTGCTTGGGGATTTGTCACCCTTAATCCTTGAGTGAATGCACTGATTCCCCGAATTACTTCTGGAATTGGATATGCGCCAATAAAACCAACTACATTTGATTTTGTCATCTTGCCAGCAATCATGCCGGTTAAGTAACGCGGTTCTTCAACGCGTCCCAGATAAGTGCCGACATTGGCAGCACGTTTGTATCCTGTACAGTTTTCAAAGACAACATTACTAAAGTCTTTAGCAACTTTAATTGTTGGGTTCATGTACGCAAAAGAAGTTGTAAAAATCAACTTATTACCATCTAATGCTAATTGGCGAATCACCTTTTGGGCATCAGCGCCTTCGTTGACATTTTCCACAAAGGTAGTTTTTACCTTATCTTGAAGATTGGCTTCCATGTCTCTGCGACCTAAATCATGGGCATAAGTCCAGCCAAAATCACCCACAGGGCCGGCATACACAAATCCCACCTTGAGAGGTTCATTTATAGCCACAGGCGACGCAAAGGGAGACACCTCACCCTGCAATTTGGAATTTTTGCCTTGAACACAACTACTTAAGGTAAAGCTAGATCCTGCTAAAGTGACATACTTTAGAAAATTCCGACGATCCATATTTTATTAATAGGTTGACCTGGTAAAAAGATTTTTATGATTACTGCTAATGGTAGATACGGCTTATATTTAGCTATTTGCTTAATTTTAACTTTTTATTTCTGTGGTCAACTTACTTGATAAAGAAACCTAATAATACTTACTTATACAAAATCACAATTTTTTCACAAAACTTATATAGCGGTTCTCAATTGGGTACAGTACAGTTTTGACCTTACTTCCATTCTTCTCTCATTTTAGGAGAGAGGCTTTGAGCCTTACTCTCCAACGCTAGTAGGGAAGGAGTTAGGGATTAGGTCTGTACTAAACTCAACTGCAAACTGCTATATTTACAGCGCTTTTGAAGTAATTGTCTAAATTATTGTGGTCTAAATACCTGAAAACTTCTGTAAAAGCAGATTTTTATGTAGTTAATGTAATTTTTTTATAAAAAAATGATTTTGGTCAATCTAAAACCACGATTGATAATTATACTTTTAAAAGGAGGAAAGATTTAGATAGCAGTGACAAGTTGAAGTAGATAGTTATGATTTTAACCGACTCAATATCGTTTAATTATAATTTTTACATCCATAGTTTTATCTCTATCTAAAAGATTCACGATAAACCTTGTAAAATGGATGAATTAAGAGGTTCGCCATCTCATAAGAGTATTTGAGTATTGTATCGTCAAAGTTCCAAATCATAACTTTTGCATCTTGCAATGCGGTTACCACAAGTGCTGACAAAACTATAATGTTCTATAGCAATCCTAAATCATTCGTGAGAAAGAAAATCGCTGAAATACCCATATATGTACTTTCTATCTACGTCTTTTCTTACTTATCAATTCGGATTGCTATAGGATACCTTATGTTTAGAGACAATTTGGATACATTTGCCTTGCTACCGTTCGACTACGCTACTTCGACTGCGCTCAGTACAAGTCACGGCAAGCCTGCTCCTTGGTCTTAAAAGCGACGGGATATGCTTTTATTTGAAAGTCCTATATACTGTTTGACTACCAACCAAATAAAAACAGGATTACCGAGGATATAACGCTTCCATAAGCGCTTAGGCTCAACCAAAAGCCGAAATAACCATTCAAAACCTGTTTTTTGCAACAGCACTGGCGATCTTTTCACCATGTTGCTAACCAACTCAAAGCTGACGCCAATACCTACAGAAATCGGCACACCTAAGTTCAAATAATTGGCAGCTATCCATTTTTCTTGTTTAGGTGCTCCCAAACCTACGAATAAAATATGGGGAGCCGCCGCTTTAATTGTTGAATTAATTAAATTTAATTCTGTTGGCTGAGACTCAAATCCGTAGGGAGGACAGTAAGTACCAACAATCTGCAAACTTGGATATCTAGCAACAAGAGTTTCTTTAGCTTTTTCGGCAGCACCAGGACGACCTCCTAATAAAAAGACCTTCAATCCTTTTTCAGCAGCAATGGCGCAAAGTTTCTCGAACAAATCTGTACCATTAACTCTACCTTTAAGAGGAGTTTGTAAAAACTTAGCCGCCCACAGCAGTGACACCCCATCTGGCACTACTAAAAAAGCCTTGCGATAAATATCTTGAAACTTACTATCCTTCTGTAAGCTCAGAATATGCATCGCATTAGGAGTAACGACATATTCTGGCTTCCTCTGGGAGGACGCATGTTCAACAATTCGTTCTACAACCTCATCAAAACTGTATTTGTCGATTTCGACTCCACAAAGATTAATTTTCATAAGCACCTCAAGTTAATTAAATTGTGATAATGAATAATAGATATCCTCCAAACGAATGGAGTAATTTCTAATATCCAAAGGTTCGACATTTTTCCTAGCAGTACTGCCTAGAGAAAGCCTTAAATCCTCATTCCCAATCAACAATTCCATTGCTGATGTTAACTGTTGAATGTTTCCTGGAGGAACTAGCAGACCATTTTGATTTGAAATCACTAATTCAGGAATACCTCCAACAGGGGTTGTAATGATAGGTAAACCCCAACCCATAGCTTCCAAAATTGCCACAGGCAGACCCTCATTGTAAGAAGGCAAAATAAACACATTTGCTTGTGCCAAAATTTCATCCCGTTTTTCGGAATTAATCCAACCCAGAAAAGTTACCTGGTCTGAAAGGTTGAGATTAGCAGCCAACTGCTGCGCTTTTTCTATTTCACCATCTCCTGCTATAATTAGCCGAGTACATTTTTTTTGATGATCCGGCAGGTTAGCAAATGCCTCAATCAAATCAAATGTCCCTTTGCGTTGACCGACTCGCCCACAAAAGACCAAACTGATTTGAGTCTGATTTTTACGGTCAGGAATATCTTTAGGTAATTCACACGGGTTAGGCAAGATAATAACTTGTTTGGAATTTAATCCTAGATTCAACACATAATAATTTTGCCAACTTTCTGAAAGAACAATAAACCCTTGGCAGCGCTGAAATAGTTTACTTAAAACTTGCTGTACTCCTTGAGGAAATTTAGCGTAAGTTAGAGGAAATTCAGCACCATGAGTATGCATTAAAACGGGCTTATTAAAGATAAAGGCAATCACACAACAGATTGCTTTTCGGATAATGCTACCACCATCGGAAATTTGAATATGTACAATATCTATTTTCTGACTGGATAATTTCCAAAAAAATGTAGCTAAAGCTTTTACGAAAATAATTACTCTGTGGGCAATAGAACCTTCATCATGGGTGTTTATGTGCTGGATTTTTATCTGAGGAGAATTATAGTTAATTATCAATTTTTCAACTGTTGCTATTCCTCCATTTTGTTCTAAACTAGCCCCCAGCATTAATACCTGTAGTTGCCTCATTGGCATTTACCTCTGTGTTTTTTTAGAAAATAAATATCAAAGGTACTTTCTTATAGAATGAGCTTTTCCACAGAAACTCTTCTACCTTGGCGCTTTAAGCTTTCGCCGAACATAGTGATCGTTATGGAACTCATAATTGCTATTACTCTATTTTTGAAACTCAGTATACTGCTATATTGATAAAATTTAATTTTTTTATATTTTATATTAGAAAGACAGACTGCAAAAGCATTTTGAGAGTCAATACTAATTACTGGATGTGCGCGATCGCGCATATACAGATTTCTTAAATGTACAATTTTATTATTTTACAGGATGACCTCCATAACAAAACTCTGCCATAAGAGATGTTATATAGAGGATATTTAAAAAGTATTATTGGTAATAGCAAAATATCAGAAACATAACCCTCCTTTCCTATAAGGTTGGGACTTTACAAAGCCCCTCACAAATGGGGGAGAGATTTTAAGGGAGGTTGTATTAGACCTATTGCAATTTTTTAAACATTTAAGTAAGTCGGCGTTAAAAAATCACGCTATGCAAGAAATGTAATGTCAGCGAATACCGTATAAATTGGTGATTCCCCGGTTTTTACAAAACTAAACATACATGGATTTTATCGTGTAGACTTATTTACTTAAACAATCTTAACATTTTAACTCTGTAAACCATATCATGTATTGCGTCAAGATCCAAGACAATCTACGAGAAACTGCTGACTAAATCATCTGTTTACAGCCCAGAAAAACCAATGAACTTATTTGAGCTTTTAGCAGGGGAAGACAATCATCTAGCCCTAGTTACGCCTGAGGAGCGATCGCTAACCTATAAGCAATTGCGCGAGAATGTTGTTGGACTGGTATCGGAACTCAACAGCTTTGGATTGAAACGGGGCGATCGCATTGCCATTGCTATGACAAACGGTTCACCAATGGCTATCACCTTTTTGGCTGCCGCCCTGTGTGGTACTGCTGCACCCTTAAATCCTAAATACAAACAAGAAGAATTTGCCTTCTACTACGAAGATATCCAAGCAAAAGCATTGATTACGTTGTCTGAGGAGCCAAAAGCAGCTATTGCCGCCGTCACACCAGACATGATGCTGATTAACGCCAAGGTAAACGCTGAAGGTACATTGAGCTTTGAATTAATCAAAGCAGGCTCAGAACCAGCAGAATCCTCGAATCCCGCAGCCCCCAACGTTGATGATCTGGCGATGATTCTCCACACTAGCGGCACCACCAGCCGTCCCAAACGTGTGCCGATTCGTCATCGCAACTTAATCGCCTCAGCCCACAACATCATTGGTGCTTACTCACTCACAGCAGATGACACTACACTTTGCCTAATGCCCCTGTTCCACATTCACGGTTTGGTAGGATGTCTACTGGCAACTCTCGCATCAGGCGGCAGATTAATTTGTCCCAATGGTTTTAATGCCCTGGAGTTTTGGAAACTGGTAGATATCTACAAACCCACCTGGTACTCCGCAGCGCCAACCATGCATCAAACAATTTTGGCCCGCGCTAGCCGCAACACAGAAATTGTCAAAGCTAATCGCTTTCGTTTCATTCGCTCTAGTAGCGCTCCCTTGCCCCCAATTATTATTGAACAGCTAGAGGCAACTCTCAATGCTCCCGTGGTGGAATCTTACAGCATGACTGAAGCATCTCACTTAATGACCACCAATCCCCTACCGCCAAAAGTGCGGAAACCAGGTACTGTCGGTTATGGCTTCGGTGTGGATGTCGGCATTATGGACTTTGAAGGCAACTTATTATCTCAGGGAAGCTTGGGCGAAGTGGTGGTAAAAGCACCCAATGTTATAGATGGCTACGAAAACAACCCGGAAGCTAACGCCACAGCTTTTGTAAACGGTTGGTTCCGCACAGGGGATCAGGGCACAGTAGATGCAGACGGCTACCTCCGCTTGACTGGACGCATTAAAGAATTGATTAACCGGGGTGGGGAAAAAATTTCTCCTTTAGAAGTGGATGATGTTTTGCTGCGCCATCCCGCCGTCGCCGAAGCCTTGGCCTTTGCCGTCCCCCACAAATCTTTAGGAGAAGATATCCATGCTGCTGTTGTCCTCAAAGAAGAAGTCAGCGAAAAAAAACTTTTAGCTCACTGTTCAACCATGTTGGCAGACTTCAAAGTTCCTAAACAAATTCACATTTTGGAGCAACTACCTCGTGGTGCTACCGGGAAACTGCAACGGTTGGCTATGGCGAAATTGCTTAACATAACCTGAATCAGCGATACACTAAGGAAAATTCCTTAAGGAAGCTTTGATGGCACGGTCAAACGGGGTTAAAACTGAAATGTCTGCACAGGAATTGCCTACAATATCAGATGAAGATACAGTGACAATTGAAGATTTACCGGAAGCAGTGGAGGATGTCCAGGATATTGACGACATCTTGAACTCACTCAAAACTTTGCTGAGTAGCCTAGAAAAACTGCAAAAAGTCCGGCAGGAAGTGGGCGACATCAAACCGTTAATCGGGCGGATGCTTGATGGGGAACTAGTTGCTGGTGAAGAACTTGAGCAACTCAAGGCAGGTGTGAGCAGTCTTTCTCGTCTTGTTCGGGCTTATAATGACCATCAAATAGCGTTAACTAAAGCACAATCGGCTAGAAACTTGTTAGATCAAGTGCTTAAAGAGCGTAAAGCTAATTGAAACAAGAAGCGATCGCATTTCTTTAAAGAGGCGATCGCTTTTAGGTATGTCTACGGCAGCAAGGTAGATCATTAAAATAAATAAAGAGGGTATTGTACTCTACTTACTATTGATATTTTTCTCAATAATTGGCTAATAACCTATTTTAGGTTATGATGACGAAAGTCTAGTATTACTTGTAAGGTAGGTATCGTAATGAAGACTAATAGAGAGAATTTACCCTTAGACCAGATTCTCTTAGAAGATAGTTTACAACTGCTTAGTAATCTGCCAGATGAATGTGTTGACTTAATTGTATCTTCTCCACCTTATAATCTAGGCAAAGAATACGAATCAAGGCAAGCTCTTGAGATTTATTTGGCAGAGCAAACAGCCGTTTTGCTTGAATGTAGCCGAATTCTTAAAAATACAGGTTCGCTATTTTGGCAAGTTGGTGCTTTTTCTGACCGAGGAATGCTAATTCCTTTGGATATTCGCTTTTTTCCGATTTTAGAGTCATGCAGATTAATTCCTCGCAACCGAATTATATGGGCTAGGCAACATGGTCTTCATGCCCAGAAAAAGTTTTCTTGTAGACATGAAACTATTCTTTGGTTTACTAAATCTGATAATTATAAATTTAATCTAGATGCTATTAGAGTTCCACAAAAGTATCAAAATAAGAAACATTATCGGGGAAATAGGAAGGGGGAACTTTCATGCAATCCAGAAGGGAAAAATCCTGGTGATATTTGGCTATTTCGGAATGTTAAACACAACCATGAAGAACAAACTATACATCCCTGCCAATTTCCAGAAGACTTGGTAGCTCGAATTATATTAGCTACAACTAACAAAAATGATATTGTTTTAGATCCATTTATGGGTTCTGGTACTGCGGCAGTGGTTGCGAGAGATTATGAACGCCATTTTATCGGATCAGAAATTGAACCAAAATATTATCAAGTTGCGTTGCGTCGTCTTAATGGCAATCCAGATAAAAATGGTTGCTTTCCAAATTTAAAAACATTGCGTGATTATGTTGAAAAAACTGGTCAATCTATTGATAAATTTAAGTTTGATGTGCAAGTAGGAAATAAAGCTTCAGAACGCAGCAAAGCAAAAATTTATTCAGAAGAGTATCATTTGCAGGAAATGGAAGATAGATTAATCTATGAAGAATCTGCTTTTGCAGCTAATCTAAGAGGTGAAGAGATTCCAGTAGATCCAAAGCTTAATGGTAATGGGAAAAAAACCACTTTGCAAAATAAAATAGTAAAACAAGTAGAAGAAATAGAACAAATTGAATTGAGATTATGGAGTTAATAGATTAATTCTTACAATAAGTTAAATAGACAACGACTACGGGCTGAACGTCCACTAATGATTTGGCATTGGCGACTAACTCTAGTATTCACAGTTCTAGAATATCTTTTAGATGAATACTCTGTCCAGATGATAGGCACTATTGTATTTTGTTGTTCAAATAATCCAACCAATCTGATTGGTATATCAAAAACTTGGTATTTAGTCAAAGCTTTTAACTGATTAAGAGCTTGCTCGTAATAAAGAGTGCTGTTGGAAGCAGGAAACATCAGAGCCTTTGTTACTATAATTACCAAATTAGTCTGGTATCCAACAAATTCAGTTTTAGCTTTGAAGAACAATTCTGAACGCAAAGTGTTATTGAGTAAGTAGGCATAGTTAGAAAATTGAATTTCAATGATGATACCAGATTTGGCAAAATCAACATCTGTACCTAAAAATCTATAAGGTGCTGGAATGGAAATATTTGATTGCCAACCATCATGGATAAAAGCAGCTTTAATATATTCGTTCGTACCTACTGGATCAAATATTTTATTACCCTGAATTCCAGCTTGATCTGAAGCCTTGATGTGCAAAGGCATTCTAGTGAGAGTATTACTAATCTCATGCCATTCGTTCTGGTATTGGGTATTAATTATTGTATCTGCTGCGTTAAAGTCAACATATTGAATAATGATTATTATGTCTCCTTTTGGTATTTCAACAGTTCTTTGATAAAAGCAAGCGGATCAATTTCAAGAACTTGGGCAACTTGTAAAAATTCAATCACGTCAAGACGACGCTCTCCACGTTCATACTTTGATACATAGGATTGCGGAAGCTCTAGCTTTGCCGACAACTCTGCTTGAGTGAGCTTGGCAGCTTTTCGGGCTTCGATAAGTAGCTGGCGAAACCGATTGTACTCTTCGCTGAAAACTGATTTAGGCACTTTAGCTTGCCTTTTTCTGGCGATGGTTTATTCGATCTCGATGAGAGTTATGACATATTGCTGAACTCAGTTAAATTCTAAAACCTAATATGGGATAAACCCAAAATAGGTTTTTGAAAGCTACTACGGAGACAAAACATGCGTAGGCATAGCCCGCCGTAGACATCGCACTCTGAAATCCCCCAAACTCGTAAACGGGAAGTCGCTGTGTATCTAAATCTGTGGTTTCATTTGAAAGATATCAAATTTTTTTGCAAGATATCTACTTATGATGAACGTTGCACCCGCCATTGTAGTACTAGGTCAAAATAGCGTGACAGTAGCACGCAAAATAATCACAGTCCTACCAGGGGCGACACTATACGGTCTAGCCGATCGCACATCTGGAGTTGATGTCAGCTTTACTAACTTTGGCGAGACGTTGCGCGAGTTATTTGCCCAAGGAACGCCGCTAATTGGCATTTGTGCCGCTGGCATTTTAATTAGGACGTTAGCTCCGGTACTTTCGGATAAACAACAGGAGCCACCAGTGCTAGCTGTGGCTGAAGATGGTAGTGCTGTTGTCCCGCTCTTGGGCGGACTTGGTGGGGTAAACGATTTGGCCCGTCGCATTGCCGAAGCCCTTGATGTCAAACCTGCAATTACGACCACAGGCGATTTACGTTTGGGTACAACGCTGTTATCTCCTCCCCCTGGATACCATTTAGCCAACCCAGAGGATGCGAAGAAATTTATCTCAGACTTGCTAGCCGGGGCACAAGTCAAGTTAGAAGGAATAGCGCCTTGGTTAAGCAATAGTAAACTGCCCATAGATCCACAGGGAGATTTGACCATTCAAGTTACGGAACGTTTGGTGACTCCTACAGCCAACTGCCTCGTCTACCACCCAGCAACGATCGCGATCGCAATTAGTGACATCATTGATGATGCAGTAGCTTTAGTACAACAGCTACTAGCTGATGCCAAACTAGAAAAAGCATCAGTCGCCGGGATATTTGCACCCATCACCGCCGCAGCCAATCCCGCAATCCACGCCGTATCTAGCGCCTTGGGAGTGCCTGCCCGCTTTTTTACCCCAAATAAGCTAGAAAGTCTGTTATCACAAGGTTATAGCCCCGCCCAAGCAGCAGCGATCGCAGCCACAGGTACATCCCCCTTATCTTCCTCATCTCCCCACATAGCGATCGCTATTGCCCCTCAACCAATTGACCCCAATACCATCGGTCAACCACGCGGACGGTTAGCGATTATTGGCACGGGCCCTGGTGGATCGCAATGGATGTCTCCTGAAGTGAAAGAGATACTCAAGTCGGCAACTGACCTAGTAGGTTATAAAACTTATTTAGATTTAATCGGTTCTCTGGCTGATAGCAAGCAACGGCATGAGTCCGACAACCGCGAAGAAGAAGCACGGGCAAAAATGGCCCTTGATTTGGCAGCAACTGGGCGATATGTCGCTGTAGTTTCATCTGGCGACCCTGGTATCTATGCAATGGCAACAGCGGTTTTTGAAGTATGCGATCGCTATGCCAAACCCGAATGGGACACTATCGATATTCATGTAGCACCAGGCATCTCAGCCATGCAAGCAGCAGCAGCAGCCATTGGTGCACCCCTTGGGCATGACTTCTGTGCTATTTCCCTGTCTGATATCTTGAAACCTTGGTCTGCGATCGAGCAACGAATTACTGCTGCTGCTGAGGCTGACTTTGTAATTGCTTTCTACAATCCTGTTTCCAAAGAGCGTACCTGGCAACTGGCAGAAGCGAGAAATATTTTGCTGCGACATAGAACACCGGATACACCAGTGGTGTTGGCCAGGAATCTCGGTCGCCCAGGACAAACGGTGAAAGTGATCGCACTTGACCATTTAGCACCAGCAAGCGCTGATATGCGGACAATTATTCTCGTTGGTTCTACAAAAACTCGAACCATCAAGCGCAGCGATGGTAATATTTGGGTTTATACGCCGCGTCGCTATACCGAAAAATAGGCAGATAAACGCTGTCAGCGGATAGAACTGGGGAAGCATGGGGAAATCCAGGCTTAAATGAACCGCATTGGGAATTATGCTGGCAACTTTTTCCGCCTTTTTGGGTATTTCCTGGCTGGGAGCAAGTCTTACTATCAGCAGAGATTATTTTTATAAATGATCAGGAGAATAAGAAGAGAAATTGAGACAACATCATCAGAGATTCGGGCGATTCTACAAGAATGTACCCTACAGCTTATTCAAGTAGTCACAATTATCGACGAATTCAATCCTCTGTTTATTTCTCAACTACGAATTATCTCTACATTGGAGATGCTTTTCATGCTTTGGGAGAATTGATTGAAGCGATTGATGAAGTAAAACAAATCACTCAACAAAAGGAAGGTACTATACATGGTTGAGCCAAAAAAACTCATCAGAGGAAAGCTTTACGAGTTTCGTGGGGTGCAACTGCGCTACAGTCATCCTTGCCAATATGCAGCGCAGGCTCGGTTTGCGTTCATTGACTCAAAGGGCCGACGCAAAGAATTAGGGACGCTGCTTTTAAAGCGAGAACTACTTGAGGTTAGGGAGTTAGCAAAGAACTAAGCACACGTCCCGCCCTTTTGTTTCAATACTTTTGGCTTTGGCGTTGCATAAATGCACGATGAATTTGAGGTTGTCTTAAACTGAGAAAATGTTTGACATAATTAAGAAGTGTAAAGTTATGTTACACTTGGTTACGAGTCAGGAGTCGATCGCAACTGACATTTGACAACAAGATAATTTACCAAACATTCCCACAGAACTCACAAAATGACTCTATCGATTCGTCCCGATCTAACTTCTGCCGATCAGGTACTGTCATCTTTAGCAACTGGGCAACAGCAAACTGTAACAGAAGCTGAAATGATGCAGGCTGTGCGTACTTTGCTGATTGGATTAGGTGAAGATCCAGACCGCGAAGGGCTAAAAGATACTCCGAAAAGGGTGATGAAAGCCTTAAAGTTTCTCACAAAAGGATATCATGAATCTTTGGATGAACTGCTAAACGGAGCAGTATTTACAGAAGATGCCAATGAAATGGTATTGGTCCGGGACATCGATATTTTCAGTTCCTGTGAACATCACATTCTGCCAATTATTGGTCGTGCTCATGTTGCTTACATTCCTAATGGCAAAGTAATAGGATTATCTAAGATTGCCCGTATTTGCGAAATGTATGCACGACGTTTACAAGTTCAAGAACGTCTGACCGTGCAAATTGCTGACGCCTTACAAGGATTACTCAAACCCCAAGGGGTTGCAGTGGTAATAGAAGCAACCCATATGTGTATGGTAATGCGCGGTGTGCAGAAACCTGGTTCTTGGACTGTTACTAGTGCAATGCGCGGTGTTTTTGCAGAAGATGTGCGGACTCGTGAGGAGTTTATGAATTTGATCCGGCACAATTCTAATTTTCATTAAATAGCTTTGGGTAAATGTAGAGATTTCACTATCACTAGTTTTTCAACTGGTGTTTGCCCCTCAAAACTGTTTGGATTTTGAGGGGCAAACAGTTTTGAGGTTTTCAGGCTAGATTTTGATAAACCGTCAGCCCGCTATAGTTTGAATAATTTTCGACGACTTACCTAATACTAAGACAAACCATCAACAGGTAGAAGAAAAGTGAGGAAACTAATGATAGCTTGAAAGCATATAAAATAGATAACAACCCATTGTGAATAATTTAGCATTAATCGTCCTTCTGCTATTACCATATATAGTCCTGTCGCCAGTTAGCAAAGCTGATATTCTCCAAAGTTCAACCGAACATGCCATCAAAATGTCTTCATTTAACCTCAGTTCCCAAAAATGGAAAAACCGCGTGCTACTAGTCTTCGCACCGTCTGTTGATAACCATACCTATCAGCAGCAAATGCAACTATTGCAAGAGCAGAATAACGGTTTTGCAGATCGGGATTTAGTTCTCGTTCAGGTTTTGGCAACAGATGAAAGCTATGCCAATAGACAGCCAATAGATGAGTCTTCTGCTGCTAAGTTGCGCGAGTACTTTGGGGTTGGCAAAGAAAATTTTCGGGTGATTTTGGTGGGCAAAGATGGTGGGGTTAAGCGCAGTGATGCTACACCAGTGCAGGCAACAGCAATTTTTGAGGAAATTGATGCTATGCCCATGCGTCAGCAAGAAATGCAAGAGCGAGATAGAAAGTAATTAGTACTCAACCAACCCAAAAATGACGGGTGAAGGCGATTCAGGGAGCGGGCGCGGTCTTCTCATAAAGCAAGGGAGAAGACACCCGATGATACAACTGGGATATTCCTGATAAACGTTGACTTGCGCTGTAAGATTTAATCGGATAATCTGAGCAATCGAGATTGTTTTCTAAGAAAACCAATGAACAAATTCATACTGAGTTTACTTTCTTCTCCTGTGCTGATTAGCTCTATTCTCTCTATGGGAGTAATGCTCAATCACGCCCAAGCTATGGAGCCAGAACCAGCAGCCAGTACCACAGACCGTCTATCTTGTATACGCAATAAACATAAAGTGGGTTTAGTATGTGCAAGGGCTTCCGTATTGGCTCAAATTCCTAACTATCAGCGCGAAATAGAGTTTTCTCAAGAAGATTCTCCCATGCTAGAATTCAATGTCGAGGAAAGCGATGTGGCAGTCAACTTATTTAACTGCGATTGTCCTGCTTGTATAAATTCTTTACGTAAGATGCGCGGCGTAACACCCCTGGTATATTAGGATTTTGCAAATTTATCTTTGTTTATAAGCAACATTCAGCAAACTTTTGTGAGGGTATAACAATGTTGTGCCCTCACTGTATCTTGGATTCAAAATAATTACGCTGATTTTTCCACTCGCAAACCAAAGTAGGTCAAAACAAGCTCAGTTGAGCCACTATTGACAACTTCATGTACTTCTCCCGGTTCTATCGCTACGCAGTTCCCTGGAAGCAGGGGGTATTCTGTACCATCAATGTGAATTACTCCTGAACCAGCTTCCACAAAGAATACTTCGCACATATCTTGATGCGCGTGTGCTGGTGCGGTTTGTCCAGGAGCAAAACGTGCTTGAGAAAAGTTAGTCAGGTGAGGCAAATCGCCGAAGCGTAGCATCACCTTTTTCTTGATTTCGGCATTGTGAGAAACAGATTCTTCTGGCAAGTTTTTCAGGGAAGTGGTAATCATTCGGGTCTTAAATCGTTAGATAATTCCACAATACCCCTAGAGCCATCAATCCTTACCCGTTGACCATCTTGCAGTATCCATGTAGCGCCTCGAACATCCATAACTGCGGGAATCCCATACTCACGAGCAACGATCGCACCGTGAGAAAGCCGTCCCCCAACTTCGGCAATTAATCCTCCAGCCCTTAATAGCAAAGGGGCCCAGCCGGAATCTGTATAAGGCACTACCAGAATCGTATCTCGGTCAATCTCCGGCACATCTTGTAAATTTCGCAACACCTTCACCCTGCCTTCAGCTTGCCCCTGACTGGCTCCAATCCCTTGTAAGAATTGGTCAGAGTAGAGTTCAGAGGGAGCTAAGGGGTGAGGGGGTGTATTGCCATAAACTAAAAGGGGTACTTGAATGATCTCGCTATCTTGGACGAATTGCGATCGCCTCGATTCCACTAACTCATCTAACTCCTCAATTAAGTTAGAATCGTCACCCACCACTAAACGCCGCACTTCATCAAACTCTAGAAAAAAGATATCTCCTGTTTTCTGGAGTAAGCCGGACTTTAACCAAATTTTCTCTAAAGCTATAAAACTCCAACGCAATTCAGCCAAAAGCCGGGAATAAACTTCGGTAACTCGTCCTTTGATATCCACACGCCGTTGCACAAAAGAGCGTTTGCGCTTACCAGCAAAGATGCTATTAATCGCGTCTTTAGCGCCTGATTGTGGTTCGTTCCCCTGCATTAACTGCACAAACATCTGCCGAATCATCTGGGGATTTTCCCGCCAGGTGGGAACGGAAATATCAGTTCCCACTTCACTTAAATAGCCGTAATCCTGAAGCAATTCGTCAAATTCTTGCAGGATCTTTTCTCCCTCTGGGGTTTGCTTTAATTGCTCAAATACTTGCTGTGGTTCAAATTCAAGCAATACTTGCTTGGCATCTGTTGCTATTGCACTCAGCGATCGCAATGCCGCCACCTCTGGAGTAACGCTATTATCAATTTGCCCATCCTTCACCCGAAAAATCGCCTGCCGCAGGGCAGCGCTTAAGGGAGCTAAAATGCTGTAATATGTCCCGTGGCGTAGCAAATCCAGGATCAAGTCAATTCTTGCCAACAGCTTGGCTGGTTCCAAATTATCTATATCTGACTGCGCCAACTCCGACAAACCAGGAATGAACCGTTTGTGATAATCTTCCTTGAAGTCTTTTTCTAAATTTAATTCCCGCTTCAGCAACCTTCCTAGTCCTGGTAAATTTTCCCAGGTTGATTGCAAGGATGGTTTACTTAATTTAGCTCCTCTAGTTAAAAATTCCAGACTTTCCGGCGGCAATCCCATACGCAGAAAGATATTCCCTAAGAGGGATGCATTAAAATAAGCTCTTGAGTAATGCAGAGTTGCTGTTTCAGTAAAGTTTAACCCCAAGGCGCGATCGCCCAAAACGAGAGTAAAAAATTCTCCCCAAACTCCACAAGTTAAGGGACGATTAATCGACCATGTTAAGGGGTGAATTACTCCAGGAATAACTTCGGCGGCGATTTTGCGTGTCCAGATAGGCAACAGAGTGGTGATCGGTCGAGATTGCAACACCCACAGCGTTTGACCGTCATAACTCCATTCGATATCTTGGGGAGTGCCATGATAACGTTTTTCGAGTCGATAAGCTAAGTATGCAACTTGTTTAATTAATGCTTGTGGGACTCGTCCTTGACCCTCTAATTGCACAGAGGAGGAATTTTCTCCTTCAACGACAAAAGCGCGATATTGTTCTGGTGTAACTTTTCCCGAAACGACTTGTGTCGGGCTGCCTGGAAGGGCTTCAATAATGATTGCATCACCTTGCTGGGTAATGGGATCACGGCTGAAAGCGACGCCAGAATAGACACTTTGGACTTGTTGTTGAATCAACACAGCCATTGCTGAGTTATTCAAACCGCGATCGCGCCGATATTGCACGGCAGATGGATGATTGTAGGAAGCTTGAACTTGAGCGATCGCTGACTGCAAGGACTCTGGGCTGGTAACATTTAAAACTGTTTCATACTGCCCAGCGGCGGAAGCTTGTTCTGAGTCTTCTCCAATGGCAGAAGAACGCACCACCAAAGGAGACAATTCTGATGGCTGGAGAAATTCTGTCAACAGATTAGGATCGTCAACTGGGGCGAGTACCCACCCCTTTGGGACTGGATAGCCCCAACGCTTAATTTGAGATAACGTAGCCGCCTTTTCTCCGACAATGGCAGCATCCAACTCTTCATCTAAAGAAACCATCGTGCGGTCGCCGCGTAAAAACTCCAACATCGCTTGCGATTCTGTTTGTGCCTCTTGGGCTGGCAGATTCATATCATCAGGAATTTTAGTATAAATCCAGCCCATTAAACCAGCTAAGGCTATAGCAGCAAGCATTCTGGGGTAATCGCTAATATGCAGAATTATCACAAACAGAGGAAAGAGAACCAAAACCCCAAATTTGACTACTTGTCTTGATTGCAGAATTGTAAAGCCAATGCCTGCAAAGAAAGATACAAATATTGCTACAAGAGGATCATGTACGACAAATCCCCAGACGACATTTGTTGTACCTGCCCCTCTGGCTATCCAGTATCTACCTATTACCAGAGCGATGAGGGCAATCAATTCCCAAGACGATCCATTGGGGAAGAAAATGCGGCTGAGTAAGACTGCTGCAACTCCTTTCAAAGCTTCTGACAAGACTGCCAGAATTCCGACAAACTTACCACCATGATAAAACGCAGCTGATACACTGATGTTTTTTGTACCAACTTGTGATAACTGCTTGCGCGTTAGCGCGTAAGTAATCCATGCAATCAGGGGTAATCCGCCCAAGAGGGGGCAGGCAATTAAAATAACTAAGACACCCCAAGGTTCAAACATTTTGGATTTTGGATTTTAGATTTAAATTTTTCATCTAAAACCTTAAATCTAAAATCTAAAGTTTTTCTGAAATTTTTAATAGTTGTTAAGGCGTTTTTATTTACTAGCTACTGAATGGACACTTGGCTACGACGGAAACCGTTTTTGCCAGTGCCCTTCTAGGTTACTAATGGTTTTAGTTTAGCGCATAGGCCGCTTGCAGCGCCCAGATTATCAGAGCAGCGATCGATCCCAGAAGCAACACGGTAGAGATGGTGACTACTTTTGGGGAATCTGCACCCTCAAATTTCATAATTCCGCGATTTAAGTCGGACATAGCTTTGTAATCCTCTTTTGTTGGAGCATGAAACATTTGTCCGTTTTGATTGTAGTCCCTCTATTTACGGATGATGTTAAATTCCTCATATTATTTTGTTTCCGCTTGGCAATTTTTCCATCACCACAATTGCTTACTTCTTTGGAGGTATTAGTTGTATTTATACAAATGTGGTAGTGGGGAGGCAGAGGGAGCAGGGGGAGATGAGGGACAGGGGAAAAGGTTAAAGGGGAAAGGGTAAAGG
>NZ_JAYGHD010000055.1:0-22865 GCF_034932245.1 Nostoc sp. UHCC 0251 | reverse complement strand
TAGAAGATACCAATTTGGCATATTTCGCCAACACGCCTTTAGTGTAACGCGGAGCAGGAGGTTGCCAGTTGGCACGACGACGGGCCAATTCTGATTCAGATATATTCAACTGCAATAGACGAGCCGGTGCATCAATAGTAATACTATCCCCTTCTTCTACAAGGGCGATCGCACCACCAACTGCTGCTTCTGGAGCCACATGACCAACTACCATCCCGTAAGTACCACCAGAAAAGCGCCCATCGGTAATTAATCCCACCGCATCACCCAAACCAGCCCCGATAATTGCCGAAGTGGGAGCCAACATTTCTCGCATTCCAGGGCCACCCTTGGGTCCTTCGTAACGGATAACCAAAATATCACCAGCTTGAATTTTACCCGCCAAAATTGCATCTAAAGAAGCTTCTTCCGATTCAAATACCCGTGCAGGCCCAGTAATTACTGGCTTTTTCACCCCGGTAATTTTAGCGACCGCCCCTTCTGTTGCTAGATTACCTCTGAGGATGGCTAAGTGTCCTTGAGGATACATCGGGTTATTCCAAGTCCGAATCACATCTTGGTTAGCAGATGGTTCTTCTGGGATATCTGCTAATATCTCTGCAATGGTTTGACCGCTAATGGTCAGGCTATCACCATGTAATAAGTCATGCACAAGTAGCATCTTCATGACTTGCGGAATGCCGCCGGCTTTGTGCAAATCTGTAGCAACATATTTACCACTTGGTTTCAAATCACACAAAACGGGAACGCGAGCGCGGATAGTTTCAAAGTCATCCAGGGTTAAGTCTACATTAGCGGCGCGAGCGATCGCTAAGAAGTGCAACACTGCATTTGTGGAACCACCCACCGCCATAATTACAGAGATGGCATTTTCTATAGATTTGCGGGTGATAATTTGGCTGGGTAAGATTTGTTTACGAATGGCTTCGACTAACGCATAAGCCGATTTTTCTGTGCTGTCGGCTTTTTCGGCATCTTCGGCTGCCATTGTCGAAGAATAGGGCAAACTCATTCCCATCGCTTCAAATGCTGAAGACATGGTGTTAGCCGTGAACATTCCCCCACAGGAACCAGCCCCAGAACAAGCGCGAGTTTCGACTTCTAATAATTCCTTGTCGTCAATTCTTCCAGCACTGTATTGACCAACAGCTTCAAATGAACTGACAACGGTTAAATCACGTCCGTTGTAGTGACCGGGTTTAATTGTCCCACCGTAAACGAATATTGCAGGGATATTCATGCGGGCCATTGCAATCATTGCCCCTGGCATATTTTTATCACAACCGCCAATGGCTAGTACTCCATCCATGCTTTGTCCGGTACAGGCGGTTTCAATGGAATCGGCTATAACTTCGCGCGACACTAGGGAATATTTCATCCCTTCGGTTCCCATTGAAATCCCATCGCTAATGGTAATCGTGCCAAAGATTTGTGGCATCGCTCCGGCAGATTTAATCCCTGCTTCTGCTATGAGTGCTAGTTTATTTATCCCCATATTGCAGGGCGTGATGGTGCTGTAACCGTTGGCTATACCGACAATGGCTTTGTTGAAATCTTCATCTTTAAAACCAACTGCACGCAGCATAGCTCGATTTGGCGATCGCTGCACCCCTTGCGTCACAACTTGGCTTCTCAAATTCTCCGACATAGTTACATCATCCTCTGACTTGCGTGTATGAGTATGATAGGTAGCAATTTTTGATATGTCCAATATATATTTATGAATATTTGAGACTTATAAAATATCAAAACTATGGAACTGCGACACCTGCGCTACTTCATTGCTGTAGCTGAGGAACTGCACTTTAGTAAAGCCGCAGAGCGACTTCACATCGCTCAACCGCCCTTAAGCCAGCAAATTCAGCAGCTAGAAGCAGAACTAGGAGTAGAACTTTTTCAACGCAAAACCAAACGACAGGTGCAGCTAACGGAAGCCGGACAAGTATTTTTGCAAGAAGCTTATCAATTGTTCGCTCAACTGTCTAAGGCAATTGATCTGACTCAACGGACAGGTAGGGGTGAGAAAGGACAACTACGAGTAGGTTTCACCAGCTTGGTAACTTACGATTTGCTGCCTATAATTTTGCGGCGGTTTCGAGAACAGTTTCTAGAGGTGGAATTAGTATTGCAAGAATTAACCACAACTCAGCAAGAACAAGCGCTATTCAATCGCCGTATCCATGTAGGTTTTGCCCATCCACCTTTAGAAGACAACACTTTCAATCAAGAATGCATTCAGCAAGAAGGACTAATTGTAGCAATGCTCGTAACTCATTTCTTAGCTAGACAAGAAAATATTTCAGTGCGCGAGCTAAAAGACGAAAATTTTATTATGTTCCCCCGCAATTTAGGCCCCGGACTTTACGATCAAATTCTGAGTCTTTGCCAGCAAGGAAATTTCAGCCCAAAGCTGGCTCAAGAAGCAATCCAAATGCAGACAATTATCGGGCTAGTGTCAGCAGGAATGGGGATTGCGATCGTACCGTCTTCTTTGCAAAATCTTCAAAGGGCTGGTGTAGTTTATCGCACTTTAGAAGAAAAAACACCATTAGTAGAAACGGCTGTAGTGTGGCGACAAGAGGATATGACACCTGTTTTACGGGAGTTTCTACAAATTGTCAGAAGTGTCTGTGGTTAATTAGTCAGTTATGGCAATAACAAAAACCACTACTTTTGACTAACGCCTACCTGCTAAAACAGCAAGTAGGTAACTTTTTATGACCCAGATTGAATGGTTACAAGCAAATAAACAGGTTTATTCTAAAGAACATGGTGTTATCCATATCGCTGCTATCATTGAGAAAAATCTTTACTTCAAAAAGGGAAGTGTAAATCAAATTATTTTTGACTGGGAGCATGAGGTAAATAGCGGTAATTTATTACCTCTTAATCAAGCACCAACAGGTAAAAGTATTCTGTACCAGGAAATAGCAGCTATTCTGGATGGTTCAGGAAAACTACAAAATTGTGATGTAATTCCGCCTCAAGAAGCTAAACTTTGTCCCATACCAGATGATATTCACCCTCTAGTCAAACTTGCCTTAAATAAGTCAGGAATTACACAACTATATTCTCATCAAGTCGAAGCATGGGAAGCTTACAAAAAAGGGGAAGATATTATTCTCCAAACTCCAACCAGTAGTGGTAAAAGTATCTCTTTTTTAATTCCAATCGTTCACGAGTGCCTAAAAGGTAAATCAGCTTTAGTATTCTTTAACTTAAAAGCACTTGCATTTGACCAGGTAGAGAAAATCCGCTCGTTTGTTAGTCACCTAGATGAAGAAATTCGCCCTAAAATTCTCAATATAAATGGTGATATTCCTCCCCAGGAGCGCAAACAACTTTACAGCCATCAACCCTCGATTTTATGCGTGACACCCGATGTATGGAACCACGAACTGAACAACTATCAGTTTGACTCAAACTGGGGATTTAGAGAAACAATCAGAAAAATTTCAATCATCGTCTGTGATGAAGCGCATTTCTATCAAGGCATATTCGGCTCACACTTTGCCCTACTTAATCGGCGAACTCAATTAATGATAGAATCTGCTGGCAATAATATTTCTAAATTACAGTACATATTCGCTTCTGCAACAATTAGTAACAGCAGCGAAATTGCCCAGAAGATATCCAATCGAGTAGAACAAAGCAACCTTGCTATTATCGACCAAAGTGGGGCAAAACGCTCGGAGATTACTTTCCTTAGCCTCAAAGCACGAAACAATACTCTTTACCAAACTGCCCAAGTTGCAGCCATGCTTGTAAGTAAAGGAATAGTCGGGATTTGTTTCTGCGATAGTAGAGAACTGGTAAAGGTTTTAACTAATGCCATTCGTAAAGCTTTAGTGGAGATGCAACTGCCCCACATGGGAGAAACCATCTCAGCATTTTATGGCAGCATGAAGGCAAATCAGCGGAACAAAATTATTGCAGATATACAAAGCGGGAAGGTCAAGTTCATTATATCCACGAGTGCTTTAGAAGCGGGTCTGGATATAGGGTCTATCGATGCAACTATCGTACATAGTTACCCAGGCTCAATTCTTGCCTTTCGCCAAAGGGCAGGACGTGCAGGCAGACAGGAAGCAGGGCTATTGGTGTTTATCCCGTCGAAAAGGTCGATTATGGATTCTTACTACGCCAATCACCCGGAACGTCTCTTATCTGACCCTCCAGAAATTATCAACTTTAACCACAATTATGAAACAATTTTGGAGCAGCACATTCTCGCCTGTTGCAAAGAAAGTAAACCGACACAAGCTCAAATTGCTCGACATTTTAGTACTTCTGGCGATGCGATTGCACGACAGCTAATCGGTAATAATCAACTGATTTTCAGTTATAACCAAAGACTGACAACTAATCGAAACCTCGGTTATGTCCACTCAAAAATTAAATTCAGAGGTAACACTGACCAAAACATCAGTTATATCAATCAAGATAGCGCGGAAGAGTTTGAGGAAAGTTCGGCATCATCTGCGCTACGAGAAGTTTACCCTGGTGCCATATATCTTGCTCAAGACTTTGACGGCAACCCCGTACAGTATAAATCACAAGAGCTAAATTTAACCGAAGGGAAAGCAATTCTCAAGCCAATTGAGGCAACCAACCTATTTAGTCGTCCCGAAGGAAGCCTAAATTTCGAGGAAATCAAAATTGCAGGGGAAGCCAAAATTATCAATCTTTCCCAAGGGGCAGCTAGATTTACACCTGTTTCAGCCAAAATCAAAGAAGAAATTTACGGGTACAACTTGTACAGGCTGGAACAAAAATGGACTTGCACTAATAACAGATGTCGCAACTTCAATTTAAATTTACCCGGACATATACAAACTTGTCCTGCTTGCAATACCCAACTTATTGAACGAGAATTTGTCGAACTATTGGAGGAAAATAAATACAAGGAAGCATTTGCTCTTAACTACAATACATTCTGCGTTAGGGTTGAAATTAACGCTGATGCGAGAAAATATTTTTCAGCTATGGTCAAAAATCTCCGAAAAGAGATACTCAACAAACAGAAATATATTTCCAATGAAGAGAAACAGCTATTTGAAAGCAATGAAACTCAGATTTGCGTTCATACTCTCGCACACCAACTCATGCTCAGTTTACCACTTGTCGAACATGGAGCAAACAGTCGAGATATCGATTTTATGTTAATCGAAGTACCATCAAATTATAAGATAGTAGGCTATTTCTTCGATACATGCGAACACGGTACAGGTATGTGTGATACTCTCATCAAGTATTTAGAAACTGCTTTTATGAAGGCAAAGTTTCTAGTAGATAATTGCCCTTGCAAATACGGCTGCTCATCTTGTACAACAATTCAACGCTGCCCTGATGATAACAAAGCACTGTTTAAATCAGTTGGGCTATCTCTACTGGAGGAAATAATCAATTCGACACAAACAAAAATCATTAATCAATAATTAAGATAATCCTACCCAAGATGGGTAGGATTATCTTTTCAGTAATTAAACCACATACATCGCTTACGCACAAGATTTATGAAAATTTGTGAGAATAAGCAATGTACATCGAACTATTAGCGGATTCAAGTCAAAACCCTAAACGGTTTCAAATTCTCCATGCACCAACATATCTCCTCCTAGAAACAGATTTTAAGTTAGGAGATTTTGTTGAGTCTAATAGCATCGATTTTATTATCAATCATGCTGTCAATCTAGGATATGAAGTAAAAATATCCCATCCAAAAGAGCAAGAAAATGATAAATATCCTCTTCCAAAAATCAGCGATGAACTTACTGATTTAATAATTACTTATCCATCAGACTTAAAAATGCGAACTAATGGAATGGTTTTTGAACAAAGGGCATATTTAATGTCTAAAGTTTACGATGAAGTGTGCCAAAATCTCGAATCAAAAGCTCTCTTAAAAGAAGCCGAGTATTGGCTAATCAATTATGCACGAGAGGTAATTTCCAAACAATGCCATTACTTACCAGATATTCTGATTAAATTAGATAACCCGGTTATTAGAGCAATGGCAATAGATACACTTATGCTCTGGCAGCCAGACTGGAAAAAGGCTATCTCCCAATATGCAGGAAGCAGATTTGAGGCTGGTAATAATGAGTTTGAAGTTATCAGCTACTATCACAATCAAGAAAAGAAGAGTAAGGACGGGATAATGGTACTGTGCAAGGTAACAAAAACTATGAATAATTATCTGGAATTTCCTAAATTTCCATTGAATACAAACTGTACTCTTGGAACTTATCAAGTCGAAAATGCCCTGAACAAAAGGTTGGCTTAAAACGAAATCATAAGCTGAAATATCACTCATGAGCGACCAACAAATCAATTATTTAATAACAGGCATTTGCACGTTTCATTGGAATGCTGACTTTCATAAATTCTGTGAAGTCTGCAACTTTGATCCCAATCATGCTTACTCAAAGGAGAAATGGCAGCAGTGGCAACAATTTGTATCTGGCATAAAGGCGTTTGACCAAAATACTCTTGCCAAGCTAGTTGAGGCAGGCCATCAGTTAGCACCATAATCATAATATTAAACCACCACAGTCACTAACGCAGCCGTGCATGAATTATCCAAATAACTAGTTATATGAATTCATGCACGCCCAAATCCGTCATTTGGTATCTTCGCTTGACAACTTACCCGAAGAATGGCGAATTGTCCCTACCTTTGGTAAACGTCCTCTAGGGAAAGAATGGGAAAAAAATACCTACTCTCCCAGAGAACTACAAGCCGAACTCGTCCGCCGCCGCCTAAAAGTTTGGACAAATAACAGATTGATCACCCCCACTGGTGTAGCTTTGGTATGCGGTTCCAATCATCCTCAAGGATATTTAGTAGCTATTGACTGCGACGGGGAAACCTCCTGGCGACAAATTATCCAAATTAACGAACATACAGAACCAGAAGAACTTAACCAGCTAACACCCGTCGAAGCAAGCGATACTCCTACGGAGTCGTTACACGATCGCGCTCAAAAATACCTTCCTCCCACAATTGCATTTACCTCTGGAAGGAAATATCGGAGCCAGCGCTTATACCTCATCCCAGATTCAAAAGCTTGGGAGGTAAAATCTCGCAAAATCAAAACTGGGAAGGACGAACACCTGGAGTTTCGAGGCAAAAACCTAGCCTCAATCCTTCCCCCCTCCTTTCACCCAGAGGGCAGAAATTACAGATGGCTTTCTGGCTGTAGTCCATCTGAGCGCCAAATAGAAATAGCCCCCGACTGGGTAATTGCTCAGATGCTTGCCAAACAAGAGAAAGCAAGAAAGTTTAACCTACCCCAAGAAAAATATAACCGCAGATATGGGGTAGACAGATACGCTCATTTAATTCCCTCAATCGAGACAAATATCCAGACTGCACTTGTACTACTTGAAGTTATCCACCCTCGATTTGCAGATGATTACCACTCGTGGATTCAAGTCGGGATGGCACTTCATAGTGTTAGTCCCATTTTATTTAAAGCATGGGACACTTGGAGCCAACTTTCTCCTAAGTACAAATCAGGTGAATGCGCTTACAAATGGCAGTCTTTTAACAAGACAGGTATTACTATCCGCACCTTATTTAGATTAGCCAATCTCTCTTAATCATGAGCAGTCAAATATCACCTGACGAGAATGTAACTAACCTTGAAGACAGTTACAGCAGTAGAGATTTTAATCCTGATATTCAGGAGAATAGCGATTTAGAAGAAACATTAGATGAATTAGTAAACACTGAAGTCATAAATCAAGATTCATCTACCGAGATAGATTTAGGCAATTCTGACACAAAAACCACCTTAATAACCATTCAACTAATACCAAATTCTGAAACAGTAATTGTCTCAATTGGAATCAAAGGCGCACCTCCAATTATCAAGACAATGAACCTTGCTGAGATAACATCTCATCCTGTCATCAATAACTTACTACAGGATTTAGAAAAATCTCTCCCAGAGATGTTAGATATCTGCAAGCAAAGGATGGAAAAGCAGACTATACATCAGAATCGACAGGAACAATCAAGACAAGTACAAAAGCGTAACCTGTCTGAAGATAAAGAGAAAACACCTACGCCTAACAACCAACTGTCACTATTTTAATTACCATGAAGTACATTGCGATTATCGAAGGACAAGAAATTCCTCTTGATGAGGCGATCGCCCAAGATGACAATACCCTCAAAACAGCCATTAGCGTCTACTTTCCAGAATATGCTAATGCCGAAATTGAACGACAAACAACTGATGATACAGTTTCAATTCGTTTGGTAAAAAAAGCAGGTACTAAGGGAAGTCAATTCAGAGAATTGAAAAATAGTTCTGAAGAAATAAATCCTGCACTAAAGTTAGGGTGGCAGATAAAGCTTCTGGAGATAAAAAATCAAATTAGTCTCGAAAATTTAATTACCCTACAACCTGAGATAGAAAAAGCTATCAAGCTCGGTCAAAATTGGGAAACCTACATCGAAAAAGTAACTCGAAGCCTTAAGCATCAATCTGCTGCCACGAGTAAATATCCCGTACTGTAATAACAAATTTATAGCCGCTAAAAGTTATAGCGGCTGATTAATTATGCTTGCGAACATACAATCATTCAAAATACCCATTACTTGTTTAGCAGCAATTATCTACCTAGAAAATCTCTCCGAACGAGTAAATCTCTTAAGCCTGTATCAAAAAATATTCCCAGAACAATGGTTAGAATCAACCATTCATATTGATAAACAATCACATCCAACAAGTGCTTACATGGATAGAGAAATTGAATTTATTCAACTTGTAAATGATCATCTATTCCCAATAGAATATATCGATGAAATTGAGTTTAGTTGCGAACATAATAGTATTTCTGTCTCACCACAAAAAGTTGAATGGTGGTATGAAGATTTCGAGGAACTAGAATACTCAGAAAAGTTCCTACTGTCGTTGATGGGGCAAGGGTACAATATAAGCCAATGGGAACTAAATTTTGGTTTTACTCCTGATTACATCGCTCTAGCAGAAGAAATTTACTTCGATAAATTAGTAAGGCTATGCCGTCGTTACAAAAGTCCTCTTCAATATTTAGACACAGCCATACGAATTATAGATTACTCGACTGAAAATATCTGGCTAGATGTTACGTATGAAACAAGCGATTGGCTGGAATGGACTTATGAAAATATCATATTTCTCGGTCAAAAGTGGAAAGAAGCCGTCTCGATGATGGAAAAATCAAATAAGCTTACTCACTTGCTAGAAACATCTCTCGCTGCTCGGAAAGCAGCAGTCAAAATTTGGAATCAAGCATCAAAAGCATGAATGTAGATACAAATATATTACCAACAATTAACTTAGAAAGTATATCGCAAATTTTGCTTGGAAATATTCCCCAAGATGAGTTACTAGCGCAGTTAGTTATCCTCAAAGGACAGTTTATTTTAGTCGAACACGAAGGCAAAAAATCTAAGTACAAATTTCTTTCCCCTGAAGCAGTAGAGAAAGCCTTCACAAGTAAAACTGCTACATCTGGATGGCTTTCTAGCAACACAATTTGGTGGGGTAAAAATCCAGAGGGAGAGGCAATTATTCAGTTTTACTCTCCCCAAAAATATCAAATTCAAATTATGGGACAGGAAACGAAAGTAATTACTGTCCCCATGCCTGCATTCCTCTTTGCTGGATGCGGTAGTAAATATTACCTGTGGGCAGTTAAAGGGAGGGTATTTAAACCAGACGCACAACTGTACAAGCCACCTCTACCTAACGTTTGGGACGACTCTGGTATTTGTTTTGGGGGAAATTCTCCCGGTATGTGCAGTGCTGCAACTATAAGCCAAACCTGGGAGTTGTTCTGGAAATCACCCTTTAATAAGGACTTGTCCCAAGGCAAATCAAAAACTCATCCCGACAATATCTACAACCAGCTAATCAAATTGCACGAGTCTAAACCCAAATCCTACCCTTCAAGTGACCTTGTTTCCGTTCATAGCTGGAAAGTCACAACCCCAGAAGACATTATCAATCATTTGTTCAGTTAGCCATGAATCCCTTTATCGGTTATCACTTCGCTACAAGTAATAATTTTCCTCCCTACAGCCAAAAACTTCAGGAATACTGGCTGGCAGCAAATGGGCTTTTCTTGCGATCGCACCGCCGCGAGTTAGAGGTTTGCTTACAACTAACTCAAACTCAAGTTGCTGGACTCCAACCTCTTGAACCCTACTTTCGCCTGAAAGTCCCAAAAGTCCCAAGCCTTGTAATCGCTGATATTATCAATGCTGCCAGTATCAACCCCCAACAGGAAATCCTATTCTACTTGGGAGTGACAAACTACCAATGGTGGTGTCACACGCCACTGCAAACTGCGTCTTCCACTCACGTCCTATCTTTAGAAAGCGCACTCCATAAAAGCTATACAGATGGGCTAATGGAAATACACAGTCATGGAACTCTAGCTGCTTACCCTTCAAGTGCGGACAATCAGGAAGAAAAAGGCAAATTTCGAGTGTTCGCGATCATCGGCACACTGAATACCATTCCCACAATCTATACCCGCATCGGGATATACAATCACTTTTTCGACATCAACCCCAATCAAATTTTTGAACTACCGCCACAGGTAAAATGCTCGAATTAACTGCTTACCAACAAGCTTTACCCGTCTTACCTCGCAATCACACTCGTATTAACTTCGTCTTAGTGGGAGGAGGAGGAACAGGGGGGTTTCTTGCAGAAGACTTATGTCGAATTATTCTGCAACTTCAGCGCACGGGGAAAGAAATCAACTTTACGATCGTCGATGGCGATACTGTCGAACTTAAGAATATCAGCCGCCAAAATTATCAACAAGCTGAAATTGGACTACCAAAGGTAGAAACACTGGCTGCAAGATGCAGCGCCAAGTATGGGATAGAGATTACAGCTGTTTGCGACTGGTTTGAAGAAGACATGATTCGCACGGCCAGTTGGTGGAATACCCTAACGGTAATCATTGGCTGTGTAGATAACAGCACAGCCAGGAGCAAAATTCACTCAGTTCTCAAACTGAACAGTGCAAATGAGCCAGCATCGCTATTTTGGCTGGATTGTGGAAACAGCAACTACTCCGGCCAAGTAGTAGTTGGAACGCACTCTAATTTTGATATAGTTCAAGCTGCCAATAACCCAGACAAACCTAAATTCTGGTTGCATCTTCCCTCCCCGGCGCTAGTTCACCCGGAATTGTTAGTTCCTCAACTGGAAGAACTCATAGACAATAACCTCTCATGTGCAGAAATTCAAGCACGAAATTATCAGTCGCTATTTGTCAATAAAATGACGAGTGCGATCGCAGCCCAGTACTTACTAGAATTAACCCTTACGGGAGGGTTGAAAAAGTTTGCCAGTTATTTTGACCTCACAGCAATGTCAACCCGAAGTTTATATACAAGCATTGAGCAACTCAAAAAATACTATATACCGTAGACAAATCACCACAAGTAGCTCACGCATATATATCCCAAAAAACAAATTTTGGATATATTTTTATGAATCGATTCAATCATAAAACACTTGAGCTAGCCGAACATCATCCAGAGTGTTTATCGACGAAAAATTATTCTAATCTCACTGTAAAAAGTGAATCCGAAGTTGCTGGAGGTCAGTTTCATCTCGTCATGCAACAAATTGGGTTAGGGCTACCAGTCGAACCTTTCTTAAAGGAATACCCCCAAATTAATAACTGGGTCGATAAGGTAAAACCTTTTATAAACATCCTTGGAAACAAACAATGGAGCGCCCAAATTCAATATTTATATCACGATATCCTTCTCTATAGCGAGTGCGACCTTATTATCTATGGTGAAAATCAAGTAGTTGGGTTTGACTGGACAATTCAAAAACCTCTTAAATTTGAAATTCTTGAGAGCAAGTGGCAAACCCAATTGAGATTATTTCTCCTTCACGAACGAACTGGAATGCCATTAGAACAAATAAGCCTAGTTTACTTGTTCATAAATACTGATAGTATCTACCAGTTTAGTTACTCTGATAAAAAATATTTGGCTTTCAAAGAACGGTTAGAAGAAACACTCGCTCCTTTTATAGGAGACAACAATGAAAAGAAACATTTAGCCGATAAAATAACTCCTCAAGAAGCACATGATAAATGGCTGGCAAGAGAAATATCAACTACGGAATATTTAGCAGCAATTCCTGAAGTGGAATTATGAACCCAACAGAATTAAATATCACCAAAATCGAACTCACTTCTAACAGTGGTTGGACGCTCAATATCCTCTCACGTCGGGTAGCAACTATTACTGATCCCTTGGGAAACCGAAAAACCAGCTATTTCGGGTTCGATACCAAAGAACAAGCCGAAAAGTTTAGAGATTGGCTTCTCCGAAAAAACAAATGTAGTAGTGCAGTGATCCGTCACTCCGAACGATTAGCTACTGAATGGGAGGTAAAAACTTGGAATGTACCAACCTCCCTAATTCTTAAATGCGCCGTTAAAGATTTAAAGGAATCTAGCAATGCAACTATCTCTACTGAATCTGTCTTACAACGAGGATAACTCATCACTAGATATTTTCAATATTCCTAACTTAGAAAAAGCAGAAGCTCTCCGCAAGCTAGCTGCCTCAATGCAGCCAACTATTGACCAAAAGAAAAATCCTGCTATTGGGAATCAAAGGGCAACTAAGCGCCGTAAAACCATAGCTCAAGGGATAATCCAAGAAGGAATTGAACTTGAGATTATTCAGTCTTGGCTATTTGCGATCGCACAAATGTGGGAAACAGGAAATATCCCACCAATACTACGCGGTATATTTCGTAAATCACAGGTGGAAGTGCTATTTAGGATTTCTCAAAGTGGAGAAATTAGCCAGAAAGTCCAAGAAATACTAGAAGGCGAATATTACCAAGACTGGGTAAAATCTCTCAGTCGCGCCGGGTTAAATACATCAGGCGAAATCATATCAGCAATAACAGCAATTCAACAGGTAGTAAAACCTGAAGCAATTGATACTACCAAGCAACAACTTAATAAGCTTGAGTTAGAAATCATTGGCATGAAATCTGGAGATTTCTTTCCTACTCCCAAACCAGTCTGTCAACGACTTGTTCAACTGGCAGATATTGAACCAAATTGGCGAATTTTAGAGCCTAGCGCTGGTAGCGGAAATATTGCTGAGTATATCACTCAAACTTACCCAAATGTTCAACTAGAGGTAGTTGAGCTGAATTACAACTTACGACAAATTTTAGAACTCAAAGGATTTAATCTCGTAGGGAAAAACTTTCTGGAGTTTAACCCCAGTAATTTATACAATGCCTGTATCATGAATCCTCCATTTTGCGAACTTGTCGAGCATATCTATCAAGCTTGGAAGTTAATTATATCAGGTGGTGTATTAGTTTCAGTCGTCCCTGAATCGGTTTTCTTCAATCGGAAGTATCAAAGCTTTAAAGAGTGGCTACAGAGCAATAATAGCTATGTCGAATTGGTAGATAAAGATGCCTTTTTGAGTTCAAATAATCCTACAAATGTAGCTACTAGAATCGTCAAAATAATTAAACCATAGTGTACTACAAGCGTATGGCGTACTGCCAAATTGATGAAACTAAGTATGCCACACACATCTTCCCTACATAGGAAAAGATGTATGTGACATACAAAATCTTTATACAGCAAGAATTAGAAGTAATAGTTACTAAATAGAAGCTTACAAGCGTTAGTTAAATATTAACAGTATAATTACTAATACAACAGCCTTAAATAAAGGTTAAATTCTACTAAGCAGTTATTAGTTAAGGCATCTATGCAACTTTGGACACCTAACCAATCCCTTCAAAAGGGCAGATTCATCGTTCAAAAAGCCCTTCATGATGGTGGCTTTGGTGCTACCTATATTGCTATTGAACTACGTACAAATAAATTAGTTGTCATCAAAACCCTCAACAGCAAACGACAAAGTGAATCAGATTTCCCGCAGCAGCAGGTAAAATTTGTGAACGAAGGACTGCGTTTAGCACAGTGCAATCATCCCCATGTTGTCAAAGTCCATGAAATGATTCAAGAAGATGGATTGTGGGGAATGGTGATGGAATATATTGATGGGGAAAATTTAGAGATTTACGTTGATAAGCGCGGACAATTATCGGAGTCAGAAGCATTACGCTACATCGACCAAGTAGGACAAGCTTTAGAATATGTCCACAAACAGGGCTTTTTACATCGGGATGTTAAACCCAATAATATTATTTTGCGAGGTGGTAAAAAAGAAGCAGTTTTGATTGACTTTGGTCTGGCGCGTGAGTTTACCATTGCTAAAACCCTCAGCATGAGCAATTTTGGAGCAGAAGGCTATGCACCCATAGAGCAGTATCAAAGGCAGGGGCGGTTTGGAACTTATACTGATGTTTATGCTTTAGCTGCAACCTTGTATAGTTTGTTGACTGGGAGAACTCCTATACCTGCTAATTATCGAAAAGATGGCGATGCTTTCTTAAAAGCGCCAAAGCAGTTTAATTCTGATATTAGTCACAAGGTGAATGATGCAATTATCAAAGGAATGGCGTTAGAACCGCAAGATAGACCGCAGACGGTACGAGAATGGTTAGAATTGCTCAAGCCCAGTCCAAAATCGCAAATCCAAAATCTAAAATCCTCAAAGATGGACTACACCCGACTGCGTGATTTGCTCGCAGCAGGGGAGTGGAAAGCAGCAGATCAGGAAACAAACCGAGTTATGCTGGCAGTAGCAGGGAGAGAAAAGCAAGGTTGGCTTGATTCTAAAAGCATTGATAGTTTTCCTTGTGAAGACCTCCGCATTATTGACCAACTTTGGGTAAAGTATAGCAATGGACATTTTGGCTTTTCAGTACAAAAGCGCATTTATGAAAGTCTGGGGGGAACCATATTTTACGACGGAAAAATTTGGGAAGCGTTTGGCGATCGCGTTGGTTGGAAAGATAGAGGTAGATGGATTAGGACTGTGGATGTAGTTTTTGGTATGGAAGCACCATTAGCCCACCTTCCTTGGATCGATCTGCATCGGGCACGGTGGTGGGGTTGGGGGTGGGGTGTGTATTATTTTTATCTTTTCTCTCGCGTCAAGACTTGTAGACTGTAACATATAAGGCTTACAGATTTTTCAAAAGATTTGTTAACACCTCCTTTTCTACGAAGCCTTGCGGGTTCTGGCTTTCCGATAGGCACTGCGCTTCCTCCTCATCCTCCCCTTGCTTTTGTAGTACGCTAGCGACAAACTGCGAGTTATAACAGTTAGCAAAAATAAATTTTTCCGCTACTTTTTCTATATCTCCATTATTGGCTTCCCACTCATCCCAAGGAAGTCGCATTTGTCCTGGAGAGGATTTTTTCCCTTTCTTTTTACCCTTCATCCCAGCTAATAACTTACTTCCCCAATGACTTCGACTCTCAGGTTTAGCCTGATGACGATATTTCGTGCAAAAACCGCGATATTTTTGGGCACATTCTTCTAACTGGAGTTTAGACTAAAAGCGATATGAGAGAACGCAAATCAAATGGAATTAGAGATTAAAAATATTATCTTGTCAGCCTCAAAGCATCCGCGACCTTTAACAACTCTGTAATATATCTGCGCCAGACATACTACAATAATGATAATCATGAAAAGGGTGGGTAGGAGAAGAAATGCCACCAATAGAAGAAGTTTGGCGACTTTACTTGCGATAAAAATATGTAGAAAATTCTATCTTATTCAAATGCCCCCAAAAGTCACCCTCACAATTACCCAAGGCAAATTACCAGGAAGACAATACACTTTCGACTCTCGCACAACCTGTATTATCGGTAGGTCAGAAGATTGCAATCCCCAACTACCAGATGATGAAGACCATCGTACCATTTCCCGCTATCATTGCTTATTAGATATCAATCCTCCAGCTATTCGTATACGCGACTTTGGTAGCAAAAATGGTACATACGTTAATGATAAAAAAATCGGGCAACGCGAAGCACATCAAACACCAGAAGAAGGTGCAAAAGTTAAATTTTCTGAATATGATTTACAAGACAACGATGAAATTAAACTGAGTAATACAGTATTTGTAGTTAGTATTGAAACTGACTTGAATTCACAAGATACTTTTAACTTCTCGCCTGCAAATCCTAATATAAATTATCAAAATCAATACCCAATAGCACAAGCAGTACAAGCACCAAATTCACCAAATTTATTAGAATATATCAAACGTTTATTAGGTTTAGCCGCAGGTGGCGATAAAAAATTACTTGCAATCCGCGATTTTAATATTATTAAATTACTAGGGAAAGGCGGCTTTGGAGAAGTTTATTTAGCACAGCACAATCAAACAGGTAATTTTGTAGCTTTAAAAGTAATGTTACCTGCGGTTGCAACTTATGATTGGGCGATACAAATGTTTATGCGGGAGACGGAAAACACTAAAGTATTACGACATCCAAATGTTGTGAAATTACTCGATTATGGCTACTCCCAAAATATTTTCTTTTTCACAATAGAATATTGCGAGGCTGGTACTGTTGCTGATTTAATGGAAAAACAAGGAGGAAGATTATCGATAGATATTGCAGTACCAATTATTCTTCAAGTTTTAAACGGTTTAGAATACGCTCACAATGCTGAAATCCCTAATGTTAAGCTACGTAAAGGTGGATTTGCGAAAGGTGTGGGTTTAGTTCACCGCGACTTAAAACCAAGTAATATTTTCTTGGGTTACGTTAACGGTAAAATCACAGCTAAAATCGGCGATTATGGTTTAGCAAAAGCATTTGATTTAGCAGGTTTAAGCGGTCAAACATTAACAGGAAATAAAGCGGGGACTCCGGTTTTAATGTGTCGTCAGCAACTGCTTGATTATAAATATGCCAAGCCAGAAGTAGATGTATGGGCTGCGGCTGCGTGTCTTTATTATATGCTTACGGGAACTTTTCCGCGTAATTTCACTACTGGCGACCCATTTTTAGCAGTGTTGCAAAATGATGCCGTACCCATTCGCCAGCGTGATGCAAATATACCCAAACAACTTGCAGAGGTAATTGATTTAGCTTTGATAGAAAAACCGGAAATTTATTTTCAGAGTGCAGCAGAGTTGAAACACGCTTTATTGAAACTCTTTTAGTCATTCTTGATAACTTTAGTAACTTTAATGCCAACTCAAACTTTAGTTTGAGAACAATCACGTCTTAGATGGCGGTAGATATCTACTAAGCCAAGTCTCGTGTATCACTTGTGTATGTAATACGGCTGATGCAATCAGTTATTAAGTTATAAAAATAGTAGAAATTAGTATTTTTATCAGTCACAAACTAAGTTCGTCACCCCAGCACTTCATAACAGACGACTTTTATTTTTTACCACGGCTTTTTGCTTGACGCATTAAAGATTGATTTCAATTAATTAAAATTATGGCAAGAAATCAAACAAAGCCTACTACTGAAGAAAGCACAGTCTCAGAATCTGAACCCCCTCAACAAACTGTTCAGAATGGGGCAAACATACAAAAGCGTAAATCAGCTATTTCTAAATTTGCCAATCCTGAGTACAATGCGCCGATTAGCAATATCTGCATTTGCCAAGTCATCAACCACATGGAAGCAGAAAAAGTTGGGTTGTTTATAAAAGATAAGTATTTAGCAGCAATTAACTGGCAAGGACAAGAACCAACACACAAGCACACCTTCTCCAGTGGTACGCCAGAAATGGGAGTGTTGTTGCAATCGCCCAGAATGCACATTCTTGATGTTTCTCCCAGATATATTGAACAACGAGATGACGGCAAAATTGTGGGGGTGTACGAATCACCTGATGGGTACGAAATGTACCAAGCACTCGGCAAAGATGCCGCAGTATTGAGACGATTCTACTTGTTGCAACTTGTCGATGAAAATAATAACAACCTGCATTCAGTACCAATTGTCTTATCAATCAAAGGCGTTGCATCATCAAAATTTGGCGAGGCTTACAAGCAATTCCAACGCGAACTAGAGGTTGCATTCGCCCGATTTACTGATACAACTGTCGCTGAAAAACGTGCAGAGTTTCATCGCCTTGGTGCATTTCAACCCACCTTCACACCATCCCTTGAACCGAAAGAAGCAGTTAACCAAAGAGATAAATCCTGGGTAGCAGTTGTCACTTCCTACAAATCACCAAACCCCGATGGCAGCGATTTTCTCGAATTCTTCTCAGAAGGCAAAGAAATCGATATCCAAACAACAATGCAGGCAAATCCCGAATTCTCTCACCGCATCGGTAAAACATCAACCGTTGTAGCAGAACATAACCGCTTGATAGGTGCAGGCGATATGCCAATAGCAGCACTTCCTCCTAGTACAGCAGGTCATGACTATACAGCATACAGTACTGAGATAGAAAAACTGCCTTACTAAAACAAACTACCTCATCTAAGCGAAAAGGGTGCTAGAAATAGCGCCCGTTAAGAAATCATCCACTAAAAACCAAGTAACAAATGAAACTAACAATTGAACAATCTAAACTCGCAGAAATTCTAGAAACCGCTTACCTCGCAATCAGTCCTAAACCCACTGACCCAATTTTAGGAAATATCTTACTGATTGCAGATGAAGACGGGATAGTATCAGCAACAGGCACAAACCTTAACCTCACAATTCATACTACAACCACCGCTAACGTCGAAACTTCAGGTCAGGTAGCACTTCCTGCCAAACTACTAACTGATACTGTTAGTAATGTTAAAGGCGAAATTACCCTAGAAGTAGAAAACCAAGCCTGCATAATTACTCACAATAGCGGTAAGTGCCGACTAATTGGCGGAAAATCTGACGAGTTCCCAACACTTCCCAAGGGGGAAAATCCGACAGAGATAAATTTAAGTGCCAAGAAACTCCAAGCCGCACTTGAAGGGACACTCTATTGCGCCAGCAGCGACGAGACAAAGTTGGTTTTAACTGGTGTCAACTTCAAAATTGATACCAACAAGTGGCAAGCTGCTAGTACAAATAGTCACAAATTAGCGCTAGTAACAGGAACACTCGATAGCGAATATTCTGACCCAATCAACTTCACTGTTCCAGGTAAGTCACTTGGCGAGTTAAACAAAATTCTCTCTCAATGCGCCGATACGAGCGTGTGCAATATTCTTCTATCAGATAGAACTATCGAGTTTAGCCTTCCCAATACAAAGCTCATTTCCCGGCTTCTGGAGGGAGAATATCCCAAAATCAATAGCTTGATTCCCCGGTCGTTTGAGTATGAATTTACATTAGAGCGCAAGGGATTTGAGAGCGCGCTGAAGCGGGTAAGTTATCTAGCCGAACGCAAGCAGAAGGTTGTCAAAATCCTCTGGGAATTGGAAGCTACACAGGCAACACTATACACTGAAGCTACTGATATCGGGGATGCAGTTGACTCGGTACTGATGAAATCAGTAACTAGTAATTCAGAAAACATCAGTATTGGATTAAACATCGACTACCTTATCGAAGGATTAAAGCATATCAGTACCGATGAAATCGTGGTGCGGTGCAACAAACCCACGCAACCAGTCATTGTCTGCCCGATGGGAGGGCTGCTCAATCAGTTGTATCTGGTAATGCCTGTAGAAATCAAGCAGGGGTTTGGAAAGGTAAATAGCCAAAGTACAAAGGCAAAAGTCAGCACTCAAAGTGAGCCTGGTACTGAAGAAGTAACAGAAGTTAGCAATCAAACTGAGTCTGGCACTGAAGAAGTAACAAATGTGCCACAGGCAACAGACGATAGTGAAACTTCTCAAATAGAAACGCCATCAGTGGTAGCGAAAGATACTACCAAAGGTAAGTCAACCTCACGATCGCCACGAACGAAAAAAGAAGCGGCGACTGCCTAAAAAATCAAACTTCCTACCAACCACGCTGGTAGGAAGTAAATAAAACACCCGTTTATCATCAAAACTATGTACCAACCACTACATCTCAAGTACCGTCCCCAGACCCTTAATGAAGTTATCGGGCAGGAACATATCGTCCGCACTCTCATAAATGCGATACTCCCAGGAGGGAGTGACTCCGCGATCGCACTCCAGAAGATTGCACCCGCCTACCTATTTAACGGCCCCAAAGGCACAGGCAAGACTAGCACCGCCCGCATCATGGCTAAATCCCTCAACTGCCAGTCAACCCAGGAACCGACAACCAAGCCCTGCGGAGAATGCAATTCATGTAAGGGAATTACAGCCTCTTCTTCCCTGGATGTAACTGAGTTAGATGCTGCCAGCAATAGCGGGGTAGAAACAATCCGCGAGTTAATTTCCACTACCCAGTTTGCACCAGTTGAGGGAAGGTACAAAATTTTCATTATTGATGAATGTCATGCCCTGAGCAGTCAATCGTGGCAGGCGCTTCTCAAGACAATTGAAAATCCACCCCGTCATGTAGTTTTCATCTTCTGCACAACTGAAATACACAAGGTTCCTGAAACTATCATCTCGCGCTGTCAAAAGTTTGATTTTAGGAGAGTAGGACTAGAAACACTTGTTCAGTATTTATCAAAAGTTGCCCAGAACGAAAACATCAACATTAACGCACCTGGTATTTGGGCGATCGTCAAGTCTTGTGGAGGTTTTATTCGCAACTGTCTTGTATTGCTCGATCAATTGAGCAACCTTGGAGTAGATGAAATCACACCAAACTGGGTTTGGGAATTATCAGGTGTTGTTCCCGAACACGATCTACTTACCCTAACCGAAAATCTTGCTAAAGGGGAGGTAACAGCTAACTTACAAATCCTCCAAGACTTAATCGAGTATGGCAAAAACCCATTCGTCATATACTCAAGTTTAACTGGGTTTCTCAAAGACCTGCTAGTGGCTAAAACTGCTCCTGATAATAGACAAATTACTCAACTGGAGGAAGAAACTTGGCAAGAACTCGTTACTATTTCTCAGATGTGGGAACTAACCCAGATTCAGGCAAGTATTGCTCTGTTAATGTCAAGACAACAGTTAATGCGTGACTCGGAGGCAGCTAAACTTTGGTTGGAAGCGACACTCATTGAGTTAAGCAATATCAAAGAAGAAAAACAACCTTGGACTAATTGGAAAACAATCCAAGATGCTATAAATTGGGGTAAGGAACAACTCCCACATTTATCCCAATCTGAACTCGAAAGGCATTGGAACAATCTTACTCCCATTAAAGGTAAAAAAGCACCTGCATGGGTACAACTGGTACAAGAGCTTCAGATTAAGTCTCAATTACAAACTGCCTAATTCAAATGTTCGTCACTTTGTAAAAGCACTTACTTTCCCCAATAAAAACTTTGGGGAAAGATTTTTTCAGACTTATTCAAAAATTACATTAAATATAATACACTTGCATCTACAGAAATATCTACCTTGTGCAGCAAGCCTCAATATTAATAAAGACTGCCCTGACTGGGAAGCAAAAAATTAAGATATCAAGTAATACCACAACAAAATTTAACAACTGGCATTCTGGAAGTATCTGATTAAAATTATGCCAGTTGCAGCAATTAGCCTTCGTACAGGACTTGAATTACCAGCAGCGATCGCAGATTTCGATACGTATATTGACGAATTACCGCGATGCTCCAAATGTTTTGGCGAATTATGCCTTGCCAAAGGTGAAAAAATGCCACCTTACTGGAGACATTTTCCAGGCGTAGGAAATGAATGTCCCGATAAATCAGAAATTAGCGGAGTTATCTATTCCCATCCTAAAACCTTAGATCGTAAACAAACCCTTGCACTATTTAAAAAACGTTTTCTCGAAATTTTAGATATAGCCATTAATGGCACACTTACTATCGATGGACTATTCGCCACCAGACAGCTATCAGAACAGATCAAAGGAAGTTCAGTTCAATGCAGTAATGGAATAGCCCATTTTAACGACTGCCTGCTAGAGATTGACAGACTTAGAAAAAACCTTGACTGTATTTTAGCGGTTGCCTCTAGCTGTGCCAAAAATTTATACAACAATGACTCAATTAACGAATGGAAAGTACCAGAAGCAGAAAAAATCCAAATGCTAGAAATAACAATTGCTTACAAACAAACTCATGAGCGGTGTGTAGATGAAGCGTGCAAATATATATACAGCAATGGTAGGCAAGACCTTCTCAAAGAATTAGTAGCATTTGCATGGCTGGAATACAATTCAAAGCTTAAAAACACTTACAACCAATTAAAAGTACGCGAATTTCCAGTATGGCTGCTTACAGCAACAACATCAATATTAGCAGCAGTACCCTGGTACAGAATTATGACCGCACTATTAGAAGAAAAAGAACCACATACGCAGCCGCTTTCAATATTCGCACTTCCTAATAATCTAGACATAATTTTTGAGGTATTTTTATCGTCAAAAAAACCACCAACTAAACCACAAGGATTCATGCCAAAAAAGAGTAATTAATTTTGGATATTATGAATTATAACCACCGAGATTTTATTACCAAATCTGGTAATAAAATTATCGTTGATGAGGAAAGACTCGACATATTCTGGTCAGATACTACCCCAATACCTGAGTGGCATCCCACAGTAAATATTCCGACCTACAGAACGCTCAAAACTATAGTAGTCGATATTGAGACGGCAGGGATAAACCCAAGAGAAAATCGTATCTATGCAATTGGCTGTATGAGGGAGATAGGGGAGATTGCCATCTTTATGGATCAAGCCGAAAGCAAAATCCTCCTGGAGTTTTTCAAACACCTAGAAGCAAGCAAACCAGAAGTAATTTACACCTATAATGGAACAGAATTTGACCTACCGTTTCTCATCACCCGCTGCGAGTTACACGGCATTTCTCATCCATTTAGAATTGCATCGGGAGCAACGCGATTTGGTGAGATCGGGCAAAAAAGCTGCGATCGCTAAAAACTA